>NZ_JBFOCT010000006.1:0-36174 GCF_040907925.1 Aeromonas sp. s12
CGATTGATTTTTATAGCCAATAGTTCAGTACACCAACGGCTGCGCTGATAACCAAAATCTTGCGGAGAAAACTGCATGAGCAGCACCAGTAAGGTGACAATCTTGGCGATAGGTAAGACTGGGGCACGGCCAGCCGGTAAGGCTTCTAGCGCATCTATGCCTTCATCTCGATACCACCGAAGCCAACGACCGATGGTCGAGCGCGCAGCGCCGGTAAGGTGATGAACATCGGTGATCGTGCGTCCTTCATGTAACAGCAAGATGGCCATCAAGCGACGAGCATGTTCTTTATCACGGGTGGCATGGATGATTTTGTGAATGCGGCGCCGTTGTGGTCGTGGCAGAGGTGGTAGGATAGGCATCAACTCAGTCCTTTGGGTGTGGCTTGTTTTGTTTGGCGACTAATCAGATCGCACAAACTGGACTGAGTTCCCTTCCTCCGGTGATCTACTATTCGGAACAGCTATTTAGAGATTCATTGAACAAAATGTATCAATATCACTTGAGTAACAAGAATGCTGAAGCTGCGATAACAAGCGGGTTATCTGAATCAGATATAATATTTAAAAACATGATCGATGAATTATCACCTAGAAATTTATGCAAAATACAACAGCGCGATTATGAAAGAAATATAATAGCAGTTATGGCTTTCTTTTTTGAAGCATGTGACATATTTGAAGAGCCACCAGCAAATTATAACTGCGAGGTAACTGAACATGCTTAGCCCACAAAAGCACATCCGACTATCTGAGTCATTTTTAGGATTGGGTGCAAACATTCTAAATTCACTATCTCGCCCCAAGACTCCTGAGCAAATTTATGAAAATCTAAAGAAACTTAATTTGCTCATCAGTCATGATTTTGAGCACATAATATTAACTCTAGACTTTTTGTATGCATGTAAAGCTGTTGAACTCAATGAACAAGGAAAAATAGTGAAATGCAGTTGATTTCTCTAAAAGCAAACAAACCATCTTTCAAAACAGTCTACTTTAATCCAAATGGATTAACTCTAATCATTGGAAAAAGTACATCTACCCACAAAAGCAACACCTATAATGGAGTAGGTAAATCACTACTGCTTCAAATTGTAAGTTTTTGTCTTGGTTCAAATAAAATCGCAGCCTTTGAAAAATATCTGTCGGGATGGGAGTTTACTCTTAGTTTTAAAGTGGGTGACGTCCCATTCACAGTAACTCGTTCAGCAGAAAATCAAAACAAGATTCACTTAAATAACAAAGAGCTGGGACAATCAGCATTTAACTCAGAAATGGAGAAGATACTGGTAGATATACCTAAAGATTCGCCATTCCTTACTTTTAGAACAGTTCTTTCAAGATTTTATCGAACAGGCAGAGGAAGTTAT
Source organism: Aeromonas sp. s12 (assembly GCF_040907925.1). Lineage (NCBI taxonomy): Bacteria > Pseudomonadati > Pseudomonadota > Gammaproteobacteria > Aeromonadales > Aeromonadaceae > Aeromonas > Aeromonas sp. s12. The sequence continues at coordinate 1,370 of NZ_JBFOCT010000006.1, forward strand.
ATATCAAGCCTCACAACGTCTAAAGAGCCATCATTTACATCTCTGGTAAACAATGCTTTTTTGCTAGAATTAGATCTAGATTACGTCTATCAAAAACGAAAAACACGTAAACGCTATCAAGAACTAGAGAGTTTCGAGAAGTCATTTAAAAAAGACCCTATCATAAGAGAATATTACGCTGGAGATCTGGATGTTGAATTTGAGATATCTCGTTTAACACAAAATATAAAGAAACTTGAATCCGATATTGACAATTATAATGTTGCAGAAAATTATGCATCAATCCAAATGGAAGCAGATATTTTAGCAGAGCAGTTATCAAAAATAAGAAATAGAATTTATTATTTAAATACTAGCATAAAAAACATTAATCACAGCATATCCTTATATCAGGATATGGATTTAAATAAAGTATACAGCCTTTATGGTGAAATTACGGAGTTCTTTAAAGAAGGTTCTCTAAAAAAACTGGAAGAAGTTACTGAATTCCATAAAAGCATTCATACTAAGCGGAGTGAGCGTTTAGCTAAAGAGCTTAAAACACTATCTATCACTCATGCTGAAGAAGAAAAAAGAAAACATGAATTACAAAAATCTTTTGACGAAAAAATAAAGTTACTATCAAAAAGCAGAGCTCTAGACTTCTTTGCTGCAATAAATGCTCAATTAACAACATTAAAAAATAAATTATCTAAACTACTAGACTATAAAAACATATCTGAACATTCTCAAAAAGAAATGGCTAAAGCCATAAAGGAACTCTCTAATCAAGAATTAACAACAATAGACTATTTGGCGATCTACAAATCGCTAAAACATCCCGTGTATATTGGATTTAGCTCTTTAGCCAATGATTTTTATCCAGGAGCACCGGCAGGAATTTCAATTCAAAACAATGAAGGCAACAATCAAGAACGATTCAAAATAAGTGCAAAAATACAAAATGACGCTTCAGATGGAATTAATGAAGTTAAAATATTTTGCTTTGACTTAAATAATTTAATTAATTCTAAGACACACCGATTTCAAAGTGTTTTTCATGACAGTAGATTATTTAGCGATATAGATCCAAGGCAGCGAGCCATATTATTGCAACGAGCAAACGAATTAACTAAGGCATCCAATAAACAATATATAGCGACGATGAATGAAGATCAGTTGACATCTCTAAAGGATGTTCTTACTCATAAAGAGTATGAGGATATACTTAATACTGTACGTCTTGAACTAAAAGATGATGCACCGACGTCTAAGCTACTCGGTGTTCAGATAGATATGCAGTATGAAAAAGAATAAAATATCTATTTAAAAAACAATAATGCTTGTTAGTGATTTTGATTAACATACAGCCACTCATATAAGCAACTATTAACTTATATATTCCTACGCAACAGACAAAACATATGACAATTAAAATAAACAAGGTGGGGGACGCCCCCACCTGTTTATAAATATTCTTACCAGACAATAAACCTTAGTCATCCCCCCCTACAGCCTTAAAGCAGTAATCAACTCATCCACCAGCTCTTCCACCACTTTACCGGCATTAAGCAGATGGATTTCTGGATTTTCCGGGGCCTCATAGGCCGAATCGATACCGGTAAAATTCGTGATCTCCCCGGCCCGCGCCTTTTTGTAGAGCCCCTTGGGGTCGCGCTCTTCACAGATGGCGAGCGGCGCATCGACAAAGACTTCGACAAACTCCCCTTCGCCCAAGAGATTGCGCACCAGCGCCCGCTCGGCACGAAACGGCGAGATAAAGGCGGTGAGCACGATAAGGCCCGCATCTACCATCAGCTTTGCCACCTCGCCGACCCGGCGGATATTCTCCTGCCGCGCAGCATCATCAAAACCGAGATCGCTGCACAGGCCGTGGCGCACATTGTCGCCATCGAGCAGATAGGTGTGCTTGCCTTGTGCCGCCAGCGCCTGCTCCAGCGCCCCCGCCAGGGTCGATTTGCCCGCCCCGGAGAGCCCGGTAAACCAGATCACCAGCGGCTTTTGCCCTTTCAATTCGGCCCGGCTCTGCTTGTCGACGGCATGCTTGTGCCACACGATATTACTCATCCAACACTCCTTGATTGGCGCTCACGCCTCAAAACTAAAACGGTCCGGCACCACGGGGAGCCGCCTCGGACTATCCGCCGACAACGTGCTGATGCCATGGTATTACTCATCCAACACGCCTTGATTGGCGCTCACGCCTTAAAATGGAAACAGCAGAGGCACCATCACAATCACCCCGAGGCTATAGGCCAGCGAGACCGGCAAGGCCAGCTTGAGGTAGTCCGGCATCTTGTAGTTGCCCGCGGCATAGACCATCAGGTTGGTCTGGTAGCCATAAGGCAGGATAAAGCTGGAGCTAGCCCCGAACAGCACCGCCAGAATAAACGGCATGGTCGAGACATCCATGCTGAGCGCCAGCTGGTAACCCATGGGGAAAGCCAGCGCGGCCGCTGCGTTGTTGCTCATCAGTTCGGTCAGCACCAACGTAAACACATAGATACCGATAAAGGCGATGATGGGGCTGGCACCGTTGAACTCCCCCATCAGCCAGTCGGCGATAAGCTTGGCCAGTCCGCTCTTTTCGAGCTGATCGGCGATGGCGAGCGCCCCGCCCACCACCAGCCAGATATCCAGCGGGAAGCGGCGGCGGATCTCGTCCAGGGTTAGAATGCGGGTGAGCAGCAGCGCCACCAGCATCAACAGCAAACCCTTGAACAGCGGCACCAGATCGAATACCGAGAGCGCCAACACCCCGAGAAAGCCCAGCACCACGGCGGCGCTGCGTTTGCCATCGAGGCGGGTGGAGGCTTCCAGCCCGCTCACCACCACAAACTCCCGCCCCAGCGACTTGTTGCGGGCAAACTGGGGGCCGGGGGCCAGCAGCAGGGTATCACCGGCATGCAGTTCAATCTGGCCGAGGCCGCCGGTAAGCTGGGTTTCGCCGCGGCGTACCGCCAGCACCACCGCATCGAAGTGGGTGCGAAATTCGGCATCCTTGATGGTCTGACCTACCAGCCGCGAGCTGTGGCTGACGATCACCTCCACCAGATGCTGGCCGTTGAGGCGGTGCTGGCCGTAGAGATCCAGCCCCTTCATCTCCTGCAACACGCCGACGCTCTCCACGTCGCCGCAAAACAGCAGCACATCCCCTTCGTGCAGTTCGTGTTCCGGCTGCACTGGGCAGATCACCTGATCGCCGCGAATGATTTCCGCCAGATAGAGGCTTTTCAGGCTGCGCAGGCCGTTCTCCTTGACGCTGCGCCCCGCCAGCGGTGAACCGGCGCCCACCTTGGCTTCGAGAAAGTAGCCGGATTCGCGGCTCATCTCGGTGTCCTGCTCCGGCAGGTGACGGGCAAACAACAGCACGGCCACCAGACCGGTCAGCAAGGTGCCCGCCCCCACCATAAAGAAGTCGAACATGCCGAGCGGCGGCGCTCCCATCTTGATGAGGAAGCTGTTGACGATCAGGTTGGTGGAGGTGCCGATCAGGGTCAGCACCCCGCCGAAGGTGGCCGCGAAGCACATGGGCAGCAGCAGCCGCGACGGTGCATGGTTGGGGTTGCGTTTGACCGCTCCCAGCATGGAGGCCACCACGGCAGTGTTATTGACGAAGGCCGACAGGAAGGCGGTGGAGAACCACACCTTCACCAGCACCTTGTTGAATGAACCCGTGCCCACCAGATTGGCGAACCAGCTCATGATGCGGGTCTTCTCCACCGCCAGCGACACCAGCAGCAACAGCACCAGGGTCAGCAGGGCACTGTTGGTGTAGCCCGCCACCACGGCGTTGATATCCGCCAGCCCGCTCAGGTAGGTGATGAGCACGGCGCCCGAGAAGAGCAGCGCCGGGCGGAGTTTGCCCTGGATCAGCAGGGCCACGAGAGCAGCCAGCAGACCCAGCACCAGGAATTGTTGCCAGGTCATGGGCTTACTCCTTGCTTGTGTCGTTACCAATGGCAAGGGCTTGCCAGTGCGGGAAGTGCTTGCGCACCAGGGCGTTGAGCTCGATCTCAAACTCGCTGTAGTGCCCTTTTACCGCTTTGGCGGCCAAGCCTTCCACTATCATGCCGGCGCCGACGGTGACGTTGGTCAGCCGGTCGATCAGGATAAAGCTGCCGGTGTCGCGGATCTCCTGATACGGGTCGAACGCCACCGGGTCGGTGAGGCTCAGCTCGCACAGGCCGATCTCGTTGAGCTTGAGTTCGCTGGCGGGCAGCTCGTCGAGCTTGTTGATCTCGATGCGGTGGCGGATGGCCTCCACCTGACCGCGACTCTTCTTGGTGGCCAGCTTGACGTCGTAGACCCGGCCCGGTTGCAGGGACTCCTCCCCCATCCAGACGATATGGGCCAGCACATTCTGGGTCACTTGCGGACGGTTGGCGGCATCCACCAGCAGGTCGCCGCGGCTGATGTCGATTTCATCGGCGAAGGTGACTGTGATGGCCTGACCCGGCAGGGCGTACTCCAGATCGCCATCGAAGGTGACGATGCGAGTCACCGTGCTCTCCTTGCCCGACGGCAACACAGCAAGCCGGTCGCCCACCCGCAGAATGCCGGAGGCGAGCGTCCCCGCGAAGCCGCGAAAATCGAGGTTGGGGCGATTCACATACTGCACCGGCAGGCGCACCGGATGGCGTTCCAGCTCGCGCTCAACCTCGGCAGACTCCAGCAGCGCAAGCAGGGTTTCACCCTGATACCAAGCCAGCTTGTCGCTTGGGTTGACCACGTTGTCACCGTCCAGCGCCGAGACCGGCACGATATGGATGGTGTCGACGCTGAGCTTCTTGGCGAACTCACGGTAGTCTGCACTGATGCGCTCGAACACCTCCTGACTGAACTCCACCAGATCCATCTTGTTGACCGCCACCACGAACTGCTTGATGCCAAGCAGGCTCGCAATAAAGCTGTGGCGACGGGTCTGATCCAGCACGCCTTTGCGGGCGTCGATCAGGATGATGGCCAGATCGCAGGTGGAGGCGCCGGTGGCCATGTTGCGGGTGTACTGCTCGTGGCCCGGGGTATCCGAGATGATGAATTTGCGCTTGGCAGTGGAGAAATAGCGGTAGGCCACGTCGATGGTGATGCCCTGCTCGCGCTCCGCTTGCAGGCCGTCTACCAGCAGTGCCAGGTCCAGCTTCTCGCCGGTGGTGCCGAGTTTCTGGCTGTCGGACTCCAGCGCTTTGAGCTGATCTTCATAAATCTGCTGGGAGTCGTGCAGCAGGCGACCGATAAGGGTGCTCTTGCCGTCATCCACGCTGCCGCAGGTGAGAAAACGCAGCAGACTCTTGTGCTGCTGGGCGTGCAGATAGGCTTCGATGCCCTGTTCGGTGATGGCGGTCTGAATATGGCTGTTCATGCTGACGACTCCTTAGAAATATCCCTGACGCTTCTTCTGCTCCATGGAGCCGGCCTGATCGTGGTCAATCAGCCGCCCTTGCCGCTCGCTCGAAGTGGTGAGCAGCATCTCTTCAATAATTTCCGGCAAGGTGGTGGCATCGGATTCGATGGCCCCGGTCAGCGGGTAGCAGCCGAGAGTACGGAAGCGCACCAGCTCCTGCTTCACTTCATCCTCGGCGGTCAGCGGCATGCGCTCGTCATCCACCATGATCTTGATGCCGTTGCGCTCCACCACCGGACGCATGGCCGCGAAGTAGAGCGGCACTATGTCGATGTTTTCCAGATAGATGTATTGCCAGATATCCAGTTCGGTCCAGTTGGAGAGCGGGAACACCCGGATACTCTCCCCCTTGTTGACCTGGCTGTTGTAGACGCGCCACAGCTCGGGGCGCTGGTTCTTCGGATCCCAGCGGTGGGACTTGTCACGGAAGGAGTAGACCCGCTCCTTGGCACGAGACTTCTCTTCGTCGCGGCGGGCGCCACCGAAGGCGGCATCGAAGCCATATTTGTTGAGCGCCTGCTTGAGCCCCTCTGTCTTCATGATGTCGGTATGCTTGCCGCTGCCGTGGACGAAGGGGTTGATGCCCATGGCGAGCCCTTCCGGGTTCTTGTGGACGATGAGATCCAGCCCGTACTTCCTGGCGGTCTCGTCGCGGAATTTGATCATCTCCTTGAACTTCCAGTCGGTGTCGACGTGCAGCAAGGGGAACGGGATCTTGCCCGGATAGAAGGCCTTGCGGGCCAGGTGCAGCATGACGGAGGAGTCCTTGCCGATGGAGTACATCATCACCGGGTTTTCAAATTCGGCAGCCACCTCGCGGATGATATGGATGCTCTCGGCTTCCAGCTGCTGCAAGTGCGTCAATCTTTCACGGTCCATGTTGGTCCTCGGGTCATTGCTTATGCGCCTGCTCAAGGCGCTGGGTGGTTCAGTGCGCGGCCGCGCTGGCAGCCGCATCAAATATCTCTTTTTGGGTCAGGCCAGCTGCACCAGCTTGAGGTCGCAGCCATCGAGATCCGGGTTAGCGCGCAGCTGCTCGCCGCCCTTTTCCCCAAACCAGGCGAGCCGATCGCGCAGGGCAACCACTTCGCCGATGACGATAAGCGACGGGCTTACCGCCTGTTTGGCCAGCTCGGCCAGATCAGCCAAGGTGCCGGTCAGCACCCGCTGGCGGGATGTGGTGCCGCGCTCGATGATGGCGATGGGGGTGGCTTGGCTTCGGCCGTGATCCACCAACTGCTGCTGGATATGCTCGGAGCGCATCAGCCCCATGTAGATGACCAGAGTCTGACTGGTGGCGGCGAGCTGCTGCCAGTCGGGCTCCTTGCCCTCTTTTTGGCAGTGGCCGGTAATAAAGACGGCGCTCTGGGCGTAATCACGGTGAGTGAGCGGAATGCCGGCATAGGCGGTGGCACCGGCGGCAGCCGTGATGCCGGGCACCACAGAGAAGGGAATACCTTCGTCGGCCAGCACTTCCAGCTCCTCGCCACCCCGGCCAAACATAAAGGGATCGCCTCCTTTCAGCCGCACCACCCGATTGCCCGCCTTGGCGTATTCCACCAGCAGGCGATTGGTCTCCTCCTGCGGCACGCTGTGGGCGCCCGCCTTCTTGCCAACCGACACCAGAGTGGCATCGCGGCGCACCAGATCGAGGATCTCGGCAGAAACCAGCTGGTCGTAGAGCACCACTTCAGCCTGTTGAATCTGTTGCAGCGCCTTGAGGGTCAAGAGGCCCGGGTCACCGGGGCCCGCCCCCACCAAGACCACCTCGCCCACTTCGCTTTTCGCCTGGTCGAGACCATCGCTCAGCCACTGCTCGGCACCTTGCCAGTCCTCTTTCTCAATCAGGCTGGCGAGAGTGTTGGAGGCAAAAGCGCGCTCCCAGAAGCGGCGGCGATCGGAAATCGATGAGAACACCCGCTTCGCCTTGTCACGGACCCGGCCGGAGAGCTCGGTCAGCCCGCCAAGATGGCGCGGCAGCAGGCTCTCCAACCGCTCGCGCAGCAGGCGCACCAGTACCGGCGCCTTGCCGCCGCTGGAGACCGCCACCATCAGCGGCGAGCGATCGATGATCGATGGGAAGATAAAGCTGGAGCGCTTGGGGTCATCCACCACGTTGACGAACAGACCCAGCTGGTTGGCACTCTGATAAACCAGCGCATTGACTTCGAGGTTGTCGGTCGCCGCCACCACCAAAATCTGACCAGCCAGATGGGCCGGGGTGAAGCGCTCCGCCAGATGGGTGAAACGACCGGTGAATTCCGCAAATTCCGGTTCAAGCTCCGGGGAGACCAGGGTCAGCCGGGCACCGGCCGCCAGCAGCAGGCGCGCCTTGCGCAGGGCAACCTCGCCCCCGCCCACCAGCAGTACCGGGCGGCCTTCCAACTTGGCAAACATAGGTAAATAATCCATTTCGGCCCATCCCTCGGAACACGACTAATATGGGGCGACTATAGGCAGGGCAGCTTATCCCTCAAAATAATAAAAAATGCTTTTTAATGCGTTTTGGTAATTAGCAAAGCCAATTCATGACAAAGGCGTACAAAGTCACTTGTGGTACCTGACGCCAGACCATAGGCTAGGGACTGTGTTTCATAAGGAGCTAAATGATGAATGAATCATTGATTGTGCTAGGGATTTTCGTGTTCCTGGTGCTCGCCACCCTGAGCGCGGGCATCAAGATAGTGCCCCAGGGCTACAACTGGACGGTGGAGCGCTTCGGCCGCTACACCCGCACCCTGACCCCGGGCCTCAACCTGTTGATCCCCTACGTGGATCGGGTCGGCCACAAGATCATCATGATGGAGCAGGTGCTGGATATCCCGGCACAAGAGGTGATCTCCCGCGATAACGCCAACGTCACCATCGACGCCATCAGCTTTGTGCAGGTGGTGGATGCCCGTAAAGCGGGTTACGAGGTCAACGATCTCACCAGCGCTATCCGCAATCTCACCATGACCAATATGCGCACCGTGCTCGGCGCCATGGAACTGGACGAGATGCTCTCCCAGCGCGACACCATCAACGAGAAGCTGCTGCGCACCATGGATGCCGCCACCGCCCCCTGGGGCATCAAGGTGACCCGCATCGAGATTAAAGATGTGCGCCCGCCGCTGGCACTGGTCGAAGCGATGAACGCCCAGATGAAGGCCGAGCGCCAGAAACGGGCCGAGGTACTGGAAGCCGAAGGGGTGCGCCAGTCCAAGATCCTGAAAGCGGAAGGGGAGAAGCAGTCCCAAATCCTCAAAGCCGAAGGTGAGCGTCAGGCCGCCTTCCTCGCCGCCGAAGCGCGGGAGCGGGCAGCCGAGGCGGAAGCCAAGGCGACTCATATGGTCTCCCAGGCGATTGCGGAAGGAGACCTGCAGGCCATCAACTACTTCGTGGCTCAGAAGTACACCGAGGCACTGGCCCGCATCGGTGAAGGCCCCAACAGCAAGATCATCATGATGCCGCTGGAAGCGGGCAGCCTGATTGGCTCTGTGGCTGGCATGGCCGAGCTGTTCAACAAAGATGGCAAGGGCAGCAAGTCATGACAGCCCTGTTAGAGGGGCTGACCCACTGGCACTGGCTGGGGCTCGGCTTCATTCTGCTGGCCATCGAGGTGCTCGGCTCGGTGGGCTTCTTGCTCTGGACCGGCATCGCCGCGCTGGAAGTGGGCCTGCTGCTGCTGATCTGGCCCTTTGGCTGGCAGGCGCAGTTGCTGCTGTTTGCGGTGCAATCCCTGCTCACCACCTGGGTCTGGTGGCACTGGCAACACCAGCGTGACAACTCGGGTCAGGATGCCGCCAGCACCATCAACGAGCGGATGCAGAGCTATATGGGCCGCGAGCTGACCCTGCTGGATGATGTCACCCAAGGCACCAGTCGGGTGCATCTGGACGATACGGTCTGGACGGTGCGCTGCGACGAGTCGCTGCCAGCAGGCAGCAAGGTCAGGGTGGTGGGGGCCGACTCCCATATCCTGCTGGTTGAACCCCGCAACTGACGCAACTCTGCCATCGAGCCATAAAAAAGCCCGCGATCGCTCGCGGGCTTTTGTCTCTCTGGCGGCCACTCAGGTACGCAACCGATCGAGCTGACTGGCGAGCGCCGTGGCCGCTTGCTCCAGCGCTTCGCTCAGCTGATGGCTGGAGCTGGCCTCCTGCCCGATCACGTTGGCGGTATCGCCAATCCGCATCAGGTTCTGGTTGATGGTATCGCTCACCGCACTCTGCTGCTCGGCGGCGGTAGCTACCTGACTGATGTGGTCGTGGATCTGCTGGATCTGCGCCACCACCCGATTGAGCGCCTCGAACGCCTGCTCGGTACCCTGCACCGTGGTGGTGGAGCGCTCGATGCCGGTATTCATCAGACGCTGACTGCTGCTCACCTCGGTCTGCAAGCTGCCAATCAGCTGACCAATCTCATCAGTCGATTCACGAGTTTTGGTCGCCAGCGCCCGCACCTCGTCCGCCACCACCGCAAAGCCACGCCCCATGTCACCCGCCCGCGCCGCTTCGATGGCGGCGTTGAGGGCCAGCAAGTTGGTTTGCTCGGCAATGGCGCGGATCACATCGAGGATCCGGCTGATATTGGTGCTGCGCTGGGCCACCAGCGCCACCGCCTTGTCCGCCTCATGCATATCGCCGACCAGAGTATGGATCTCGTTGCGGGCATTGCTGAGGGTCTGCTGGGCGGTATTGATGTGGTGGGTCGCCGCTTCCGACTCCTGCGCCGCCTGCTCGGCATAACCTGCCACGCTGACTGCCGTGGTGCTCATCTGGTGCATGGCGCTCACCACGCTCTCCAGCTCCAGATTCTGCTCGTCCAGACTATTGCGCATGGTGTCAGCGGTATGTTTCATCTCCCGCGCCTGCTGGTAGACCTGCTGACCAATCCCCTTGCTCATTTGCACCATGCCCCGCAGCTTGCCGAGGAAGGCATTGAGCTGGGCGCCCAGATCGATCAGCTCCTGATGGGTGTCGATCTCCATCTGCTGGGTCAGGTCCCCCTCGTTGCTGGAGAGATGGCCCACATGGCGGCTGATAAGAGAAAGTGGCGCTGTGATGGTCTGAATAAACCAGACCAGCAAGCCCAGCACCAGCAAAGTGATCCCGCCCATGGCGATGATCTGCTGCCGCTGGGCATCCACCAGCAGGGTGCCCAGTTCATTGCTGATGGCGTGCGCCTTGCTCAGCGCCAGCGCCTTGGGCACCTTGATCATCAACCACCATTGGGTATTGGCTGCCTCAACACGAATGGGCTGATGAAGAATAAAGTCACTGTCGCTGCTGACCGGCTGACCGTCAGGCAGGGTCAGGCCCACCTCCTTGAGTGGACGGCCCAGCTTGTCGGCATAGCGGTTGCTGCCCACAATCAGCCCCATCTTGCTGACCAGGGTCACATCCGCCTTGTTGTCATAGAGGCTCTTGCCAAGGTTTTCAGCCAGTTGCTGGAAGATGGGCAGGTTCATATCCACCCCGGCCAGCCCGACAAACTTGCCGTCACGCAGCACGGGCACCGTCAGACTAGTCATCAGCATCTTGTTGCCCGGGCTGATTTCGTAGAGGTAGGGCTCCATCAGACAGGGCTGGCGGGTATCGCGACCACAGAGATACCACTCGCTGTTGCGAATGCCGAACTCGTTGAGGGAGGTATCAAACTTGGCCTCGCTGGCGGCGGCGTCCACCGCTTGCTGAGCGACGGCCCCTCCCTGATCCTTGGTGAAATAGACCTCCAGACTCCCCTTGCCTGCCACCGAGTGGCTGGCCCCGCCCAGCCAGTTGCCATCCTCACCATCATAGCCGTCCGGTTCAAACTGGGCGTAGATGGAGCTGATCCCGCTCGCCTGCTGCAGGCTGCTGCCGAGCAGAGACTCCACTTGGGGTCGCGACAAGCGCAGTTCCGGCTTGGCCATACCGGCTTCAATCTGGGCGGTCACGGTCAGGGGGATCTGATAGGAGTTCTGCATCAGCGAGGCAATCTGGATGGCATAGCGCTCTGCCTGATACTGCAGGCTGCGGGAGACCTCCTCTTCCAATGCATCGCTGGTCTGGGTCATCACCATGTTGCGAAGGGAGCTGAAAGAGGCTGATTGCAACAGGGTCATGGCCAGCCCGGTCAGCAGAAAGAGCCCCATGGTAAGGCACAACAGCTTGAACTTGAGGGAACGTTGCTTCATGCGACAACTCCTTATGGCAGAATAACAACGAATTACTTGAGTATATTCGCCCACTTGCGCTTCACCCGATTTGTTGATGGGTTTGTGGCAGGCTTCTGGTTATAATTTTTGCCTTCCCGAGCGTTGATGGAACAGTCGCAATGAGCAATGCACTGAGCAGTGTCCCGCCGGTAGTCGCGATGGACTACCCCTTTCCGGCCAAACCTCTTCCCCTGAGTGCCGAGCAGAGAACGACCTTGACCACAGAAATCAAGGCGCTGCTCAAGGAGCGCAAAGCGGTACTGGTCGCCCACTACTACACGGATCCCGAGATCCAGGCGCTGGCCGAAGCCACCGGCGGTTTCGTCGGTGACTCGCTGGAGATGGCCCGCTTTGGCCGCGATCATGAGGCACAAACCCTGATCGTCGCCGGGGTGCGCTTTATGGGGGAAACCTCCAAGATCCTGAGCCCCCACAAACGGGTGCTGATGCCGACTCTGGAGGCCGAATGCTCCCTCGATCTGGGCTGTCCCATCGAGCAGTTCTCCGCCTTCTGCGATGCCAATCCCGACCACACCGTGGTGGTCTATGCCAATACCTCGGCGGCGGTCAAAGCACGGGCTGACTGGGTCGTTACCTCCAGCATCGCGCTCGAGATCGTCGAACACCTCGACAGTCTGGGTCACAAGATCATCTGGGGCCCGGATCGTCATCTGGGTGCCTATATCGAGAAGAAGACCGGGGCGCAGATGCTGCGCTGGCAGGGCCACTGCATCGTCCACGACGAGTTCAAGGCCCGTGCCCTGCGCGAGCTGAAAGAGCAGAATCCGGACGCCGCCGTGCTGGTTCATCCGGAATCCCCCGCCTCGGTGATCGAGCTGGCCGATGCGGTGGGATCCACCAGTCAGCTGATCAAGGCAGCCAAGGAGCTGCCCCAGCAGAAGCTGATCGTGGCGACCGATCGGGGCATCTTCTACAAGATGCAGCAGGCTTGTCCGGAGAAAGAGATGGTGGAAGCCCCGACCGGTGGCGATGGCGCTACCTGCCGCAGCTGCGCCCATTGCCCCTGGATGGCGATGAACGGTCTGGTGGCGATCAAGGAGGCCCTCACCGATGGTGCCGAGCGCCACGAGATCCATGTCGACGAAGATCTACGGGTCAAAGCCTTGATCCCCCTCGACCGGATGCTCAATTTCGCCGCCGAACTCAAGCTCAAGACTCAGGGCAACGCCTGATTGTCGCCGTCACGAGATGCAAAGAGGGCTCCCGCGGGAGCCCTCTTTATTTATCTGAGCCTCATCCTGCTCAGATGATTACGGTGGAGAGACTGTGCTCTTCATCCGGCGCAACGGTCACACCCGCCTCGCCAGCGATGGCTGCTTCGACGCAGAGCATGGTGCGATAGCCATCGTCGCTCATGTCGGCCATGGCGGTGGCCCCTTCCAGCCAGGGGGTCCAGACCACCACGCTGTCGTGGTTGCCACTGACAACCCGGGTCTCGCGCTCACCATCCTGCACGCTCACCAACGCCTCTGGCTGCCAGTAGACCCGATCCAGCGGCCCGCTCAGGGTCAATGCACCCTGCTGCTTGGCATCCTGCCCGGTCAGCTTGTCGGCATAGGGCTCGCCCAGACCGGTGACGCTAACCGCTTCCGGCGCACTGATTTGCAAATAGGTATGCAGCGCACCGCTATAAGTCAGCGGCTGGCTACCGGTGTTGCGAGTGGTCAGCACCAGCGAAAGCTCTTTGCCCACCAGCACGTCCAGTTCCAGCTCGAAGGGGTGATCCCACAGGGCGCGGGTCGCATCGCTGTCGCGCAGGGAGAGATGAACAAGCGTGCCGTCAGCGTGATCGGAAACCCCGTCTAGCATCCAGAGGGTGGTACGGGCAAAACCGTGGGAGGGCTTGCCGCTACCAACGCGGGCGGGCGCCGGGCCAAACCATGGCCAGCAGATCGGGATACCACCGCGAACAGGCTTGCTGCCATCCAGCACCGCCTTGTCGCTCAGCCAGATGGAGGCTGGCTCGCCATGGCGCTGATAGCTCAGCACATGGGCGCCAAACAGGCTGATTTCTGCCTTGGCATAGTCGTTGTTGATGGTGAGAACCGGCAGACCGGCCGCATTGTTGGCAAGCTTGCAATTGGCTGTCAGGGGACGAATGGATTGCATGTGGACTCCTGTCATCAGGGGAAACCGAAAAACAAAAAGGCGGCCAATGGCCGCCTTTTTCAAGCTACGCGATTGCGCATCCCAAATTACTTGGAGATGTGAGCGATCAGGTCCAGAACTTTGCTGGAGTAGCCCATTTCGTTGTCGTACCAGGATACAACTTTAACGAATTTGTCGTTCAGCTGGATACCAGCCTTGGCGTCGAATACGGAGGTCTGACGCTCACCCAGGAAGTCGGTAGATACAACTTCGTCTTCGGTGTAGCCCAGAACGCCTTTCATAGCGCCTTCGGAAGCAGCTTTCATCGCTTCGCAGATTTCTGCGTAGGTGGCAGCTTTCTTCAGGTTAACGGTCAGGTCAACAACAGACACGTCCGGAGTCGGAACACGGAAAGCCATACCGGTCAGCAGGCCTTTCAGTTCCGGGATAACTACGCCAACAGCTTTGGCTGCACCGGTAGAGGACGGGATGATGTTCTGAGCCGCACCGCGGCCACCGCGCCAGTCTTTGGCAGACGGACCATCAACGGTCTTCTGGGTAGCAGTGGTAGCGTGAACGGTGGTCATCAGGCCAGACTCGATACCGAAGGTATCGTTCAGAACCTTGGCGATCGGGGCCAGGCAGTTGGTGGTGCAGGAAGCGTTGGAAACGATGTCCTGGCCAGCGTAGGTAGCGTCGTTAACACCCATTACGAACATCGGGGTGGCGTCTTTGGACGGGCCAGTCAGAACAACTTTCTTGGCACCAGCAGCGATGTGCTTACGAGCAGTCTCGTCGGTCAGGAACAGACCGGTAGCTTCAGCAACAACGTCAACACCGATTTCGCCCCACTTCAGGTTGGCCGGGTCACGCTCAGCGGTAACACGTACGGTTTTGCCGTTTACAACCAGGTTGCCGTCTTTAACTTCAACGGTACCGTTGAAACGACCGTGAGTTGAATCGTACTTCAGCATGTAAGCCATGTAGTCAACATCGATCAGGTCGTTGATACCAACAACTTCGATGTCTGCACGCTCGCAAGCCAGACGGAATACGAAACGACCGATACGGCCAAAACCGTTAATACCTACTTTGATAGTCATATTTAGTTACCTAACTGTTCAGTAGTCAAAGAAAATTCCGCTTGTAAATTTACTAGAACTCTCCGGTGAGTCAACCAACATTCTGTCTGAAATTGCGCTATATCATGAAAAACTGTGAAATTAATTTTCTGTTTATGTAACTGATTACCACGTTTTGACGAAAAAAGTGCCAGATCGTGGCATCGCGCAGATATCAACAATAGTGCCTACTCGGTCACACAACCATTCACAGAGATATGTAAAAATGTGCGCGGTTTAGCATGGCCCATAGAGCCACTGTTCAAGTACCACCCCATAAAAATCAAACAAAATAGTATAGATAGAATCCACAGCGGGAATTCTCAAACTATGACCACCCTGATTGAACAGCTGGCTGCCGCAAAAGGTATCGCCAGCGAGTATGTCGATGCCTGGGGCCACCCGGCCCAGGTATCAGAAGAGAGCAAGGCCGCCATGCTGGGCGCCATGGGCTACCGCGTCGATGACGAGGCCGCACTGGTGCAGCAGCTGGAAGAGGAACATCGTCAGCACTGGCTGCGGGCGCTGGATCCTGTGATGGTGGTTCGCACCGGCGACACCGTTACCCTGGAGGTTCGCCTCCCCATCGAATTCGTCAACGACGCCCTCACCTGGCAGCTCCAGCAGGAGCAGGGTGCAGTGCTGTCCGGTCAATTCACCCCCATCGAGGGTGAGCTGGTCGGCGTGGCCGAATTTGAAGAGATGGAGTGCCAGGCCTATCGCGTCACCCTGGAGATGGCCCCGGAGCTGGGTTACCACCAGTTGGTGCTGCTGGAAGAGGGCAATGACGAGCCGTTGGCCACCATGCGCCTCATCGTCGCCCCCAAGGCCTGCTACAAGCAGGCGCCGATTGCCGATGGCCGCAAGGTATGGGGCCCGAGCGTGCAGCTCTACTGCCTGCGCAGCCGCCACAACTGGGGTATCGGTGATTTCAGCGATCTGGGCCAGCTGGTCGAGAAAGCCGCCGCCTGGGGTGCCCACTTCGTTGGCCTCAACCCTATCCACGCCCTCTATCCGGCCAATCCGGAGAGCGCCAGTCCCTACAGCCCCTCTTCCCGTCGCTGGCTCAACGTGGCCTATATCAATGTGGAAGCGGTGCCCGAATTCCAGCAGAGCGATCGCCTGAAGGCGGAAGTGGCAAGTCCTGCCTTCAAGCAACATCTGGCCGATCTGCGCGCCAAAGAGAACGTCGATTACACCGGCGTGATCCAGACCAAACTCGGCATGCTGCGTCAGGTGTTCGATGAAGCCACCCTGAGCGCCGAGCGTCAGGCCGCCTTTGATGCCTTCGTGGCCGCCGGTGGCGACAGCCTGCAACAGCAGGCAGCATTTGATGCCCTTCAGGCCCACTTCTATGCCAAAGGCGAAAATGCTTGGGGCTGGCCGGTATGGCCGCAGGAGCTGCGCGATTACCACAACCCTGCCGTTGCCGCCTGGATGGCCGAGCACCCGCAAGATGTCAACTTCTACCTCTATCTGCAGTTCCTGGCTGACGAACAACTGGCGCAAGCCGATGCCCGCGCCAAGGCTGCCGGCATGGTGATGGGGATCTATCGGGATCTGGCGGTGGGCGTCTCCGAAGGCTCCACCGAGATCTGGGCCAACCAGGATCTCTACTGCCCGAAAGCCTCGGTCGGTGCGCCGCCCGATATCCTCGGCCCGCTCGGTCAGAACTGGGGCCTGCCCCCGATGAACCCGAACAAGCTGTTCGAAGCGGCCTATCAGCCGATGGTGGACTTGTTCCGTGCCAACATGCGCTCATGCGGCGCACTGCGCATCGACCACGTGATGGCCTTGCTGCGCCTGTGGTGGGTACCGCCCGGAGCGTCCGCCGCCAAGGGCGCCTACATCTACTATCCGGTCAACGATCTGCTGGGCATTCTGGCCCTCGAATCCCACCGCAATCAGTGCCTGCTGATCGGCGAGGATCTGGGTACCGTGCCGGAGGGGATCGACGTGACCCTGAAAGAGAACGGCGTTCACTCCTACAAGGTGTTCTTCTTCGAGCGCTCCAAGGACGATGGCGGCTTTATCTCCCCGGCGCACTACACCGAGCAGGCGATGTCGGCCCTGACCACTCACGACATGCCGACCCTCAAGGGCTTCTGGCACTGCGATGATCTGGCGCTCGGCCGTCAACTGGGTCTGTATCCGGATGAAGATGTATTGAAGACTCTGTATGCTGATCGCCACCAGGCCAAACAGCGGATCCTCGACAGCTTGCATGCCCACAAGGTCATCTCTGACAACATCAGTCATGACGTGAACTGGGTCGGCATGAACACCGAACTCAACCACGGTCTGCAGATCCACATGTCCCGCGGCAGCTGCGCCCTGTTCAGTACCCAGCTGGAAGACTGGCTGGAGATGGACAAGCCGGTCAACGTACCGGGCACCAGTTACGAATACCCCAACTGGCGCCGCAAGCTTTCCGCTGATCTGGAAGATATTTTTGCCAATGAGGCACTCAAGGCACTGGCTGGCAAGATGAGCCAAGCCCGTGATGAGGCCAGTCGTTGAGACGCTGTCTCCCACAGCGCTCTCACCTAAATCCACTCCGGCTTCGGCCGGAGTGGATGCTCTGTCATGAAAGGAAATCTCGATGCTCGTTGAACGTTTGGTTGCTGCCCGCTGTTCCGATCCCTTCTCTCACTTAGGCCTGCAGGCCAATCCGGATGGGCCCGGCCTCAAACTGACCGCCTGGTTGCCTGATGCCCTCGAAGTTCGCGTCAAGGATCTCAAATCGGGCAAAGTCGTTGCCACCCTGGCGCCCACCGATGAATCGGGTCTTTTTGAAACTGTTTTCACCCGCCGCAAAAACTCCTTCCCCTATCAGCTGATCGCCAGCTACCAAGATGCCACCACCGAGGTCATCGACCCCTATCAGTTTCAGGATGCCGCTTGGGCAGGCCTGGCCGAACTGACCGCCCAGCCGGAAAACCTCTACCACACCCTTGGCGCCCAGCTGCGCACCGTGGAGCATCTTGGCCAGCAGGTGGAAGGGGTGCGTTTTGCGGTCTATGCGCCGAGCGCCACCGCTGTGAGCCTCATCGGCGATTTCAACTTCTGGGATGGCCGCCGCCACCCGATGCAGCGCAGCCTCTGCGGTCACTGGGTGCTGTTTGTGCCGGGCCTCAAGGCCGGGGATCGCTACAAGTTCGAGCTCAAGGACCCCATGGGCAACCGGCTGCCCCACAAGAGCGATCCGGTCGGCTTTTACTGCGAGCAGTATCCGTCGTTCGCTTCCGTGGTCTATGACCACGCCCATTACCAGTGGCAGGATGCCGAGTGGATTGCCAGCCAGCACAACGACAAACGCGAGCAGCCGCTCTCCATCTATGAGCTGCATGTCGGCTCCTGGAAGCGCCACCCCAATGGCGACAGCCTGAGCTGGCGCGAGCTGGCAGTGGAGCTGGTCGCCTACGTCAAGGAGATGGAGTACACCCACATCGAGCTGCTGCCGGTCTCCGAGCACCCCTTCAGCGGCTCCTGGGGCTACCAGCCGGTGGGCATGTTCTCCCCCACCAGCCGCTACGGCACCGCTGATGATTTCAAATACTTCGTCGACCAGTGCCACCAAGCCGGGATCGGCATCATTCTGGACTGGGTGCCCGCCCACTTCCCGTCCGATGCCCACGGCCTGGCCCGTTTCGATGGCACCCCGCTCTACGAGTACGAGGATCCGCGCCGTGGCTGGCACCCGGACTGGAACTCCTACATCTATGACTTTGGCCGCGACACAGTGCGCCAGTTCCTAGTAGCGAGCGCCCTGTTCTGGCTCGACAAGTTCCACATCGACGGCCTGCGGGTGGATGCGGTCGCCTCCATGCTCTATCTGGACTACTCCCGCAACGCCGGTGAGTGGGTACCGAACGTCGATGGCGGCAACCACAACTACGAGGCGATCAGTCTGCTCAAGTGGACCAACGAGGAGGTCTACGGCAAGTACCCCCACGCCATGACCATAGCCGAAGAGTCCACCGCCTTTGCCGGTGTCTCCCGCCCCACCTTCCTCGGTGGCCTCGGCTTTGGCTTCAAGTGGAATATGGGCTGGATGCACGACACCCTCACCTATATGCAGAAAGAGCCGATCCACCGCCGCTATCACCACAACGACATGACCTTCTCCATGGTTTACCACTATGACGAGAACTTCATCCTGTCGCTCTCCCACGACGAGGTGGTACACGGCAAGCACTCCATGCTCTACAAGATGCCGGGCGACGAGTGGCAGCAAGCCGCCAACCTGCGGGCCTATATGGGCTTCATGTACGCCCACCCGGGCAAGAAGCTCAACTTCATGGGCACCGAAATCGCCCAAAGCAACGAGTGGAACCACGACGCCCAGCTGCCGTGGCATCTGCTGCAATATCCCAAGCATGCCGGTCAGCAACGGCTGATCCACGATCTCAACCACCTCTACCGTCATGAGCCTGCCTTGTATCAGGCCGATTATGAGCAGACCGGCTTCCGCTGGCTGGATCACAACGATGCCGACAACAGCATCTTTGCCTGGCTGCGGGCGGACAAAGAGGGCAAGCAGGCTATTGTTGTGGCTTGCAACTTCACCCCGGTGCCCCGTCTCGAATATCGGATCGGCGTCCCTGCGGCGGGCCACTATCGGGTGGTGCTCAACACCGACAGCGAGTATTACTGGGGCAGTAACTATGATGTAGGTCTGGTGTTCGCTGCCGAGCCGACCCCCTGGCAGGGGATGGCACACAGCATAGTGCTGGATCTGCCGCCGCTGGCGACCTTGTTTATCAAACAGGAGTCTTGATGCTTGTAATGGAAAAAGGGGTGGGCCACCCGCTGGGGGCCCGCCTTGACGAGAACGGTTGCCACTTCTGCGTCTGGGCCCCCCAGTCGGACAAGGTGGAGATCTGCCTGTACGACGAGCAGGAGCAGGAGCTGATGCGGCTGGAGCTGCCCGGCCGCCGTGGCCAGTATCGCTTTGGCTACGTACGCGGCGTAAAGGCCGGTCAGCGCTACGGCTATCGGGTCTATGGTACCCCGCAGGAGGGGATGCTGTTCGATCCGCAAAAACTGCTGATTGACCCCTACGCCAAGGCGCTCAGTCGTCCCACCTACTGGGATGAAGCCCTCTATCAGGGTGACAGCGCCGGGATGATTGCCAAGTCGGTGGTGGTGGATGACAGTTTTGACTGGCAAGGGGTTGGCAAACCCGGGATCAGCCCGGCCCGCACCATTATCTACGAGACCCACGTCAAGGGCTTTACCAAGCAGCATCCAGGGATCCCCAAAGCGCTGCAGGGCACCTACCTTGGCATCTGTCACCCGCTGGTCATCGAGCACATGAAGAGTCTCGGCATCACCTCGGTGCAGCTGATGCCGGTGGCCGCCTTCATGTCGGAACCGCGACTGGAGCAGTTGGGACTGACCAACTACTGGGGCTACAACCCTATCGCCTTCTTCGCCCCGGAGCCGCGCTACAGCACCAGGGCGGCCGAGGCGGTGACCGAGTTCAAGACCATGGTGCGCGAGCTGCACCGGGCCGGGCTCGAGGTGATCCTGGATGTGGTCTACAACCACACTGCCGCCTCTGGCTTCGACGGCCCTACTCTCTCGTTCAAGGGCTTTGACAACGCCGGTTACTACGCCTTCGAAGCGGGCCCCCACGGCCCCGACTACACCCGTCACGCCAACGTGACCGGCTGTGGCAACAGCGTCAATCTGGATCACCCCAACACCCTGCGGCTGGTGCTCGATGCTCTGCGCTACTGGGTCACCGAGATGCAGGTGGATGGCTTCCGTTTCGATCTGGCGGTGACGCTGGCGCGGGAAGCGGGGGAGTTCGAGCCCATGGGCGCCTTCTTCAAAGCAGTGATGGCCGACCCTGTGCTGTCACAGGTCAAGCTCATCGCCGAACCCTGGGATATCGGCCCCTTCGGCTACCGGCTGGGTCAATTCCCGAGCCAGTGGCAGGAGATCAATGACCGCTACCGCGATACTGTGCGCGCCTTCTGGCGCGGTGATGCGGGCAAGATGGGGGACTTTGCCACCCGTCTGGTGGGTTCGCGGGATATCTTCCCGAAGAACTGGCGCTCCCCCCACACCAGCGTCAACTACCTCTGCTATCACGACGGTTTCACCCTGGAGGATCTGGTCTCCTACAACCAGCGCCACAATCAGGCCAACGGTGAAGACAATCGGGACGGTCACGGCAACAACCTCTCCTATAACCACGGGGTTGAGGGGCCAACCCTGGATCCGCGGGTCAACAGCCTGCGCCAGCAGCAGAAGCGCAATCTGATTGCCACCCTGCTGCTGTCGCAAGGGACCCCGCACTTCCTCGCCGGCGACGAGATGGGCCGCAGCCAGCTTGGCAACAACAACGCCTACTGCCAGGACAACCAGATCAGCTGGGTCAACTGGCAGTGGCGACCGGAGGATGAACGGCTGTTCGCCTTCACCCAGCAGATGATGGCACTGCGGGCGGAATCCACCGTCTTCTCCAACCTGCAACTGAGCGATGACAGCTGGCACGGCACCGCCACCAGCTGCCATCAGGTCAACTGGTATCACCCGGATGGCCACCAGCTCACCGATCAGGATTGGCACGCCCCCATGGGGCAGGCGTTCGCCATGGATATCGGCATGATCAACTGTGTCGGCGAGCGCTGGTACGTGCTGTTCAACGCCAGCGACTACGATATCCAGTTCCGCCTGCCACCGCCGGGGGAAGGGCTGGAGTGGATCCAGACCATCGACACCGCCACTAACGATGGGCTGCCCTTCCTGCCCGATGACATCAAACGGCAGGTGGCGGTCGGCCGGGCCCACTCCCTCAAACTGCTGGAGCGGGTGGCGCTGGCCAGCACGGCGGAGGATGCCCAGCCACCGCAGCAGGAAATTCTCCCTGCATCCGGTGAGGAGATGGTTGCCACCTCGATCACAGATACAGGCAAAGCATAACAGGCATGCTGGAGTCAGCTTTACGGAGCCGCTATGCTGGGCTCCGGTATGGATGGCAAGGAGTCGGTATGAGCAGTAACAATCCGGAACAGTGGCGCAGCAAACTGACCCCCGAGCAGTTTCACGTCTGCTGGGAGAAGGGCACCGAGCGCCCCTACAGCGGCGCCCTGCTCCACAATCGCAAGAGCGGCGACTACCTCTGTGTCTGCTGCAAGAGCGTGCTGTTTCACTCAGGAGCCAAGTTTGATTCCGGCTGCGGCTGGCCCTCGTTCGACAAGGCCATCGAGGGGACGGTGGAGTACACCGAGGACAACAGCCACGGCATGAAGCGAGTGGAGATCACCTGCCGCCAGTGCGGCTCTCACCTCGGTCACGTCTTCCCCGACGGACCGACCGAAACCGGCCAGCGCTACTGCGTCAACAGCCTGAGTCTGGATTTCGATCCCGACGCTTAAGCAGCTGACCCATTGCAATAAAAACGGCGCCTCCATCACGGAGGCGCCGTTTTTTATCGGGATTTCACCGCATTCACGCCAGCAGGATAGCAGCCATCACCAACAGGGCCGCGATGGCCGGTATCGGCAGCTTCACCACCCGCAGCAGATAAAAACCGATGGCCGCCAGCGCCAGATCGGTCGGCGCCAGCACCGCGCTCTGCCACACCGGCTGATAGAGGGCCGCCAGCAACAAGCCCACTACGGCAGCATTGATGCCGGTGACGGCCCCCGCCAGACGGGGCCGGGCCAGCCACTGTTGCCAGCAGGTGCCCACCGCCCAGAGCAGCAGAAAGCCGGGTGCAAAGAGCGCCAGGGTCGCCAACAGGGCCCCGATCATCGGCATCTCGGGCTGCAACTGTGCGCCAAGATAGGTGGCAAGGGTAAACATGGGGCCCGGCACCAACTGGGCCAGGCTGTAACCGGTCAGAAACTGCTGCTCGTTGAGAGTGTGGCCCACGCTCTCTTGCAGCAGCGGCAGCACCACATGGCCACCGCCAAACACCAGACTACCGGCGCGATAGAAGTCGGCAACCAGCTGGCCAATCGGGCTACCGAGCAACGGCAGACCAATAAAAAGGATGCCAAACAGCAGCAGGGTCGGCCAATGAGGCTGACTGCTGGCGGCAGCAGGCAGCTCGGCGGTGGCAGGGCGACTCCCCGCCCCGCGCTGGCTGCGGGCGCAGATCAGCGCAGCTCCCGCCAGCATCAACAGTTGAGTCAACAGACCGGGCTGCCACCAGAGTGCGGCAGCGGTCACCACCATGATCCCTTGGGTCATTCCCGTGGCACAAAACTGACGACTCATGGTGAGCACCGCATCGGCCACCACGATAAGCGCCAGCAGTTTAAGGCCATGCAAGGCAGCGTCGAGCCACAGATTGCTGCCCAGCTGGCCGATGCCGATCGCGGCCGCCAGTAGCAGCAGAAATGAGGGCAGCGTGAAGCCAAGAAAAGCTGAGAGCGCCCCGCCCAGACCGGCGCGATGACGACCGATGGCGAAACCAAGCTGGCTGGAGGCGGGCCCCGGCAGCAGTTGGCACAGCGCCAGCAAGTGGGCAAATTCGGCCTGTGTCAGCCAGCCTAGCCGCTGGACGAAGGTACGCTGGAAATAGCCGATATGAGCGGCCGGGCCGCCAAAACTGATGCATCCCAGCCATAAAAACTGAATAAATACCTGTCCCACGCTCTTCTCCCTCATCCCTCTTCTCCCGATGGAGTGGGGATATTATGACAGCGCGATGATCGTTTTATGACAATCAGGCTGATTCGGCCGACACCATGGGCATATCACCCGGCAAATAGCAGCGTCCCGCCAGCCAGCAAGCAATGGACTGGCGGCTGGCGTCGAAATGGGGCTCGGGCAACTCGCGCGGATCGCACCAGACCCAGCCTTCGCACTTCTCCGGCTCCAGCAGTTGCGGTTCGCCATCGGCCCGGGCGTGCAGCGTCACCGAGATATAGTGCAGCCCGCTCTCGCGCCAGGTCTCCAGATTGTTGGTCACCGCTACCACCTCGGGCCCGTGGATCTCAAGTCCGGTCTCCTCGGCCACCTCGCGGATCGCCGCCGACTCGAAGCTCTCCCCCAACTCCAGATGACCACCCGGGATCGACCAGTAGGGGGCATGGCTCCCCTTGCGTTTGCCAAGCAGCACCTGGCCTTGGGGGTTGGTCAGGATGACGCCGACCCCGACGCGGGGATAAAGAGTGGACATGAAAACGCTCCTTCAATCAGGCAATAAAACGGCCCCACCTTAGGCCCAAGGAGGGCACAGGGCAAGCCCCGGCTGCACGGCACCTGCGCCTGTCTGTGGCCCCTCCCCTTGCCCCTTAACCGGTTATCACTGATGCTGGGGAGTGAAGCCCGGATGGAGAGGTTATCCCCATCCTCTCAGTCCCCCATCACCCCGAGGAGTACGCCATGAAAAAATTGCTCCCCCTGTGCGCCCTGCTGCTCACGGCTTGCCAAACCACGCCGCCCCCCAACTCGCTCGCCATCGATGATGCCGACGCCTGGCAGGCCATTTGCAAAGATGGCACCCGGGTTCGCGCCGTGGTGGCAGAGGGGATCTGTGGGGATCATCGCGGGGTAGCCATGTGGACGAATAAGCCAAGAGCTGAACGGATGGCAGAAGAAGCCGCCAAATAGTGTGATCCAGACACCATAAAATGACTATGCCGGCCAATTGGCCGGATTTTTTCGCGATCTCGCCAGCACTTTGCCACCTTGTTCATGGTGCGCTCAGTTTTCTGTTCCCATACTGGCCCTACAGTTCCAAAAGAGGAGAGACAAGATGCAAACATCCATCGTCGGGCTCTCCATTCTGTGGGGGCTAGCCAGTTTTGGTGTTCAGGGGGATTTCATCGAGAGCCGTGATTCCGTTGCGCCATCCTGGCAAGCCGAGTCCAGAGTGGAGATGGAAGGTTATCTGATTGAATCGCTTGGCGAAGATCGCTGGCTGTTCGACAACGGCAGCGAGAGCCTGCTGGTCTCCCTGCCCGAGGGGCAGTGGGTGCCGACCGGTGAGCGGCTGCGGGTCAGCGGCGAACCGCAGCAGGAGCAGAGCGGCTGGCTGCTGCAGGTGGAAGACATCAGCCAGGTCAGCGTCTGACAGCGGCAGTCGCCCCGTCACCGCGACAGCTAATCCAGACCCGATAACCACTACCGCATAACCAAGAGCGAATAGCAAAAGAGGAGGCCACTGGCCTCCTCTTTCTGTTTATATAAGCGGCTTGCGCGGGCTCACCCCAGATGGTTGAGCGGCAGCGCCGTCTTGTGCTTGATGCGGCGCAGCACGAAGCTGGAGCGCACCCCGGTCACCCCCGGAATATGGGTCAGCTTGTCCAGCAGGAAGTGCTGGTAGTGCTCCATATCGCGCACCACCACCTTGAGCTGGTAGTCGGCATCGTTGCCGGTGATGAGGTCACACTCCAGCACTTCGGGCAACTCGCTGATGGCGCGATCGAAGTTTTCGAACCGCTCGGGCGTGTGTCTGTCCATGGATATATGAATGTAGGCGGTGAGGGTGAGGCCAAGCTGGCGGGCGTTGAGCAGAGTAACGTGGGTGTCGATGAGACCGGCATCCTCCAGCGCCTTGACCCGGCGGGAGCAGGGGGACGGCGAGAGCCCTACCAGCTCGGCCAGTTCCAGATTGCTGATGCGGCCATTCTCCTGCATCAGCTCGAGAATATGTCTGTCTATGCGATCAAGTTTCAGCATCTACCCTTCCTCGTTGCAATGACTAATCCACTTTTCCTAGATTAAGGGTGAAGTATTGCAAAAACAACCGAAATAAGTGGTTACTTTGCAACCACTCACCGGCACGGGAGGGATACTATGGTTACATCTTCCGGTGGCAAAGCAGATACCTGACCGGGTCTCTGCGGTGAAGGACCTTACCGGGTCAAGAGCCCCATCAGCCGTCTTACCTTATCGGGAAACGACGGGCTGGAACGAGAGAACCCCCTCCCCGAAGGCAACAAAGCAGGCATCCCGGCGCCTGCTTTGTTGTTTTTGGGCGTTTGGCGCAATCAGAGCGCGGGCGGCGTGATGCGATAGAGGCAGCGATGCGCCCCCTCCAGCAGATATTGCTCCCGCTCCACCGTCGCCGGCGCCAGCAGCTGGCGAAACAGCGCCAGCTCGCTGCGACAGAAACCGCGGCAGGTACGCGCTGCCGCACAGATGGGGCAGTGGCTCTCCCACAGCAGCCAGCTACCATCCTCTTCGCGGAGGATCTCCGCCATGTAGCCCTCGCGAGTACGCAGCTCCTTGAGCGCCGCCAGCCGGCCAGATAGACCATGGGACCCCAGCGCCTCCTGATAGCGAGCAAGCATTTGCTGCTCCCGCTGCTGGATCAGCCGCTCCATCCCCTCCTCGCCAAACAGCTCGCGCACGTTGTCGATCAGTTGCACGGTCAGGTCGCTATGGCTATCGGGGAAGCGCTGCCAGGCCTGCTCGGTGAGCTGCCACAGCCGCACGGGACGACCGCGCCCGCGCGCCTCGTCGCTGAATGTGACCCACCCCTCCTGCTCCAGCGTGAGCAGGTGCTGGCGGGCGCCCATGGAGGTCATCTGCAACTGCTCCCCCAGCGCGGCGGCGCTCTGCGAGCCATGGCTCTTGAGCAGAAACAGGATCTTGTCGGTGCTTGCGTTCATGATCTCATTATGGGGAGCGCTCTTTATTAAATCAACAATTCACTTTACTTAATCCCGTCTATGAATCAGCATAAATAAACCAATAACTTTATTTAATGGGTGCAACATGGAGAAACACGGGCACAAAAATCCCCTCTGGGTGCTGATCATGACGGTCACGCTGGCAGTTGCAGGTTTCAGTCTCCCCTCCCCGGTGTTGGCACCTTTGCTGCTGGATCCGGCCCACGGCATGCTGACGCCGGATGCCTCCGACTGGAGCCGCAAGGTTTGGCTGGGGGTCATCATGGGGCTCTATCCCCTGTTCCAGCTGGTGGGCAGTCCCTGGCTCGGTCGCCTCTCCGACCGCTATGGCCGCAAGCCACTGCTGTTGCTCTCGCTGGCGGGGGTACTGGCAGGCTATGCCCTGATGGCACTCGGTATCGCCTGGCGCTCCCTCCCCCTGCTGCTGCTCAGCCGGATTGTAGAGGGGCTATGCAACGGCAACATCGCCATAGTGCAGGCGATGGCAGCGGATCTCGCCGGCAAGGAGCACAAGGCCCGCAGCTTCGCCTGGATCAACATCGGCATGAATCTGGGCTGGGTCGTGGGGCCGATGATCGGGGGCTACGCCGCGGTGATCTCGGGGGATTACAGTCTGGCCGCCTGGCTGGCGGTAGGAATGACCCTGCTCAACCTGCTGCTGGTCTACTGGCTGATCCCCTATCGTCCGCCGGTGGCGGCCACCCGTCAGACAGCGACCCTCTCCAGCCGCCAGTTGCTGCTGCAACCGGCCCTGCTGCCCTACTTCGCACTTACCCTGATCAGCTATGGTGCGGTGCAGCTCTATTTCACCTACTTCAATATCTGGCTGGTGGAGCGGCTGTCCTGGGATCCGGCCCAGCTGGCGCAGGCGGCGGTGCTGGTGAGTCTGCCCATGATGGCGGGCTCCTGGCTCGGCTCCCGCATCGCCCGCCACTGGCGCGGCAGCTCCCTCGGGATTGTCGGCCATCTGGTGATGGCGAGCGGCATGCTGCTCTTTATCCTGCCCGTGCACTGGTGGGGGCTGGCACTCACCTTCGTTCCGGCTGGCATCGGCATGAGCCTGGGGGAACTGGCCACTTCGGTGGCGATCTCCAACCGCAGTCACCCGGAGCAGCAGGGGCAGGCGATGGGGCTCTACCGCGCCCTCGCCGTGGGCAGCGAGATCCTGGCGGTGCTGCTCGGCAGTCTGGTGCTGCTGGCCGGTACCGAGTGGCCCTTCTATCTCGCCACCCTCTGCTCCCTTGCCAGTGCCGCCGGTTTCTATCTGCTGCGCCGCCGTGCCGACCGTCGTCAACAGCTGGCCAGCTGCACCTGAGCCACGAAGGGATCACAGTTCGGCGCTTCGGCCGCGGGCAAGACTTGCATCGGGGCGCCGGGTCTGGGACGGTAAGGCTCTTTGCGGATTTGTTCGATGCTGGAGGAGCTATGAGTGAGTACAAGGCCATCGCGCTCGATATGGATGGCACCCTGCTGACCCGGGATCACAAGATCTCGTCGGCCACCCGGGCAGCACTGGCGCAAGCCCGCGCCCACGGCATCAAGGTGCTGCTGGTCACGGGGCGCCACTACATGACGGCGCGTCCCTTCCACCACGAGCTGGCACTCGATACCCCCCTCATCTGCAGCAACGGCGCCTATCTCTATGATCCGGTGCAAAACGGGATCCTCAGCGGCGACCCGCTGGCGGCCGCCCCGCTTACCGAGCTGCTGGCCGCGGTCGAAGCACAGCAGATGAGCGCCCTGTTCCACCTGAGCGAGGGGATCGGCTACATCGGCTGCGAAGAGCATGTCACCCGCATCCGCCACTGGTCGGCCAATCAGCCGGACCACCTCAAGATCGCCCTCCACCCGGTCGAGGAGCTGGCAGGCTGGCTCGACAACCCGGTCTGGAAGCTGGAGCTGTTCAATCAGGATCCGGCACGCCTGCACACCTTTATGGGCGAGGTGGTCGAGCAGATGCCCTTTACCCGCGACTGGGCGGCCCCCTATGCGGTAGAGCTGGTACAGCCCGGTTGCAGCAAGGGCAACCGGCTGGCCCAGTGGGCTGCCTGCGAAGGAATTGCGATGGATCAGGTGGTAGCGTTTGGGGACAACAACAACGACATCAGCATGTTCGAGCAGGTGGGACTGGCGGTGGCCATGGGCAATGCGGCCCCGCAGATCCAGAGCCATGCCCATCGGGTCACGGCCGACCACAACGAAGATGGTATCGCACTAGCGCTGCAGCGCTGGGTTCTGCCCTGAGCTGACAAGATGCAACATGGCCAGCACGCGGGCTGGCCATGAAGAGAGGGATTAACCGCCGAAGGAGAACTGGATCACCCGATCCGGATAACGCAGACGGTTGTACTCCCGGCGCAGGGATTCGTAGTGGCGAATGGCCCGATCGCGCTTGGCGCGGTAGTAGTCGCGCTGTTCCGTGTTGGTTTCGTTGCGGATGCTGCGCTCCAGCGTATCGATATCCAGCTCGGTACGCTCCAGCTCGTCGCTGATCTCCCGCATGCGAGCAGCCAGTTTGTACTCTTCGTAGCCACGCTGATACTGCTTGAGGAAGCTGGCGTCATTGGGGCATACCCCCAGATAGGCCTGCCCCTCCTTTCCCTTGCTGTAAGCCAGCTCGGGAATGCAATAGAGCTCCAGCCCCTTGTCGTAGCCCCGTTTCCACTCGGCCTCATCCACCCGGAGGCCATATTCGCTGCAAGACGAAACGTAGTCGCGGGTCGCCTGACGGGTTTTGCCTTCCGATCCATCCTGATAACCCAGGTTGTACCAACTCATGGTGCGGCACTCATCTTCTGACAGGGCACTGCATCCCGCCAGCAATACCGGCAGGGTCAGCAACAGGATTTTGGGGGACATGAACAGACTCCGGAAAAGATAGTGAGCGGCATTCTAGAGAGGATAAAAGGCCATAACAAGGGATGCGCTCCCGTGCGGTCTGGCGCGGTTTATTTGATGTTTTTGTCACTATTCAACGCCGTGCCAGACGGGGCGGCCAACCCGCTTTCCTTGTTATCAGGCGCAAGGTAAACTGCGCCATCTTTTAACTGGCGCGCAACAAAAACAATGAAAGTCCTGACCGTCGATTACCGCTCACCCGATGCGGCCCAACGCTTCACCGAATCCCTGCGAACCACCGGCTTTGGCGTGCTGACCAACCACCCCATTCCGAAAGAGCTGGTGCAGTCCATCTACGACAACTGGTATCGCTTCTTCATGAGCGAGCAGAAGCAGGATTTTCTGTTCAACCGCGAGACTCAAGATGGCTACTTCCCGCCGTCGGTCTCCGAGGTGGCCAAGGGCCATAGCCAGAAAGACATCAAGGAGTACTTCCACATCTACCCCTGGGGCCAGATGCCGGAAGAGCTGAAGGAGCAGGCGATGGAGTACTACCGCCTCGCCAACGGTCTGGCCGCCGAGCTGCTGGGCTGGGTCGAGCAGTACACCCCGGCCGATATCGCCGCTCACTACAGCTGCCCCCTCTCCTCGATGATCGAAGAGAGCCAGAAGACCCTGCTGCGGGTGCTGCACTATCCGCCGTTCGATGGCACCGAGGAGCCGGGCGCCATCCGCGCCGCCGCCCACGAAGATATCAACCTGCTTACCATTCTGCCCGCCGCCAACGAGCCGGGGCTGCAGGTGAAGGGCTCCGACGGCGAGTGGATGGACGTGCCGTGTGACTTTGGCACCCTCATCATCAATATCGGCGACATGCTGCAGGAGGCCTCTCGCGGCTACTACCCCTCCACCACTCACCGCGTCATCAACCCGACCGGTGGCAGTGCCGCCAAGTCGCGTATCTCCCTGCCGCTGTTCCTCCACCCGCGCCCGGATGTGGTGCTCTCCGAGCGTCATACCGCCCACAGCTACCTGATGGAGCGGCTGCGCGAGCTCGGGGTGATCTAGTCCACCGACGAGCAGTTGTCAGAGACCAAACCGGAGCAATCTCGCTCCGGTTTTTATTTGGTGGCAGGATTGGCCAAAAAACAGAATTAAATTAGCCAATCGTGCCAATAAATCGCATTTACACCTGATAACCGTCGTAGTGATTGCGCCGTGACCTCCGTAACATGAGCGCCATTCTGCCCCTGCCAAGGGGCGCTCGATTGGAGTTCTTATGAAGCAGTCCCAATGGTCATCCCGACTCGGCTACATCCTCGCCGCAGCGGGTTCCGCGGTCGGTATCGGCGCAATCTGGAAATTCCCCTATGTCACCGCAGTCAACGGCGGCGGCGCCTTCCTGCTGGTCTTTCTGCTGTTCAGCTTCACCCTGGGGGTGGCGGTACTGATGGGGGAGACCCTGCTCGGCAGCATGAGTCGCCGCGGGGTAGTGGGTGCCTTCTCCGATCTGCTCGGCAAACAGTGGCGCTGGGTTGGGGTAATGGGGGTGATCTCTACCCTGCTCATCTACTGCTTCTACAGCGTGGTGGGCGGGTGGACCCTGGGTTATACCGGCATGGCCATCTCCGGCGATCTCAACCATGGTGATGCAGCAGCCCTCACCGCCCGCTTCAATGACTATGTCAGCGGCGACGTCTGGCCCATTCTCACCCATCTGCTGTTTGCCGCCCTCACCTGGATGGTGGTGCAAGGAGGCATTCAGAAAGGGGTGGAGCGCACCCTGCGCTGGATGATGCCGGCCCTGTTCCTGATGATCCTGATGCTGGTCGCCTTTGGCCTCACCCTGCCCAATGCGATGGCGGGAGTACGTCACTTCCTGATGCCCGACTTCAGCAAGCTGGGGATGTCCGGCGTGCTCGATGCCATGGGGCTGGCCTTCTTCTCCCTCTCCATCGGTCTGGGCATTCACACCACCTACGGCGCCTATCTGCCGACCAGCAAAGGGGTTGGCCGCTCCAGCCTCTGGGTGGTACTGCTGGCCAGCATGGTGGCAGTACTGGCGGGGCTGATGATCTTCCCGGTGCTGGCCTCGACCGGTATCGACCCGGCCTCCGGCCCCGGTCTCACCTTTATGACCATGCCGGCGGTGTTTCAGCTGCTGCCCTTCGGTCAGGTACTTGAGGTGATCTTCTTCGCCCTGCTGGTCTTCGCGGCGCTCTCCTCGGCCATCTCCCTGCTGGAGCATTTGCAGTGCTTCCTGTGCGAGACCTGGGGCTGGTCACGCCGCACGGCCTGCAGCGCCATCACTGGATTCGTCATGGTTAGCGGTGTTCCGGTCAGCCTGTCGTTTGGCCCGCTGCAACACGCAACCCTGTTTGGCAAAACCATCTTCGAGCTGCTGGACTTTGTCACCTCCAACCTGATGATGCCGCTGTTCGGCCTGATGCTGACGCTGCTGCTGGGCTGGAAGCTGGGACGCAAGGCGCTGCCGCAGGGGATTGCCAGCCACTGGCATCACCTGCTGATGAACTGCTGGCGCTGGATTGCCCCCTTGCTGATCGGCGGGATCTTGATTCGCGGTCTGGTGTGACGGTTACTCTTCGCGGGCGGGCTCATCGGCCCGCCCCTGGGCGGCTCTGACTGCATCCAGGGCATGCTGCCAGCGGGTGATCTCGGCATCATCCGTCCCCTTGGAGAAGACAATATAGAGACCGGCCTGATGGAGCAGCACGCCACTACTGGCGATGCTGCGCCGGGATAGCCCCATCTTGTCGATGGTGGCCTCCATGACCATTTCCGCCATCGGCAAGGCATCTATCTTGCCCAGCATCAGCCGCTCTATCGCCTCTCCGACCGTCTGGTAGCGCACCAGATTGGTGTAGCCCTCATGGGTCAGCCGCACATCATCAGCATTGCCCAGCACTACCCCCACTCTGGGTAGATCTCGCAGCTGCGCCAGCGAGGTCAGCGGATGGCGGCTATCCGGCGCCTGATAGATAAAGACCCGATTGATAAAGAGCGGGCCAACCCATTTGAAATGGGACTCCCGCTCCGGGAGCCGCTGTACCACGAACAGTCCATAGCCGGGCTCGACCCGTGCCAGTGCCAGCGCCCGCTTGAGCGGGTAAATCCGCACCGGATAGCGGGTGCCAAGCTCCTCCTGCACCTCATCGATCAGGCGAATGGCGAATCCGTCGAGCTTGCCGTCGCGGTATTCGGTAAAGGGGGGTAAGTCGTGACTCAGCAGGGTTAATGCGGGCTGCGCCGACACACTCAGGCTGATCAGTAACCAGGGCAGCACCATCCATCTCATACGACATCCTGTCTCATCGTTGTTCCCGTCTGTGCCATGTAGCGGTCACTAGTTCCAGAAGAAGCTACGTCGATTATCGCCCAGTAAATAGCCACAAGGTAGAAAAGATACGGCCCGGCGAGGTTTTCCCCCACTGAGTTGTACGTATAGCCAGAGTGGTGACAGCGGCACAGATAAAAAATTTTTTATTTTATGTGTCAATTATTCTTTCCATGGTTTAGGCTGTTTCCTCATTCATTAGTCAGGTTGTCACCTCATGTCTGCCATCCTCGTGCTGTTTGGTCGATTTTTTAGCTCGCAAGAGAGGTGACCTTGCACGCACAGTTTTTCTGAATGTTCATTGCAAAGGTCGCCTCAGGCGGCCTTTTTTATGGTCTGTCGTTTATTGCTACAGAGGAGTATTGCTTCGATGTCGTGTTACCCGGAGGTTGTATGAGCCAGGTTCAGTGGTCTTCCCGTCTCGGTCATGTGCTGGCCGCAGCAGGCACAGCGATTGGCCTTGGTGCCATCTGGAAGTTTCCCTATGTGACCGCCACCAATGGCGGTGGCGCCTTCCTGCTGGTTTTTCTGCTGTTCAGCTTCACCCTGGGGGTAGCGGTACAGGTCGGCGAAACTCTGCTCGGCAGCCATAGCCAGCGCGGGGTGCTCGGCGCCTTTCGCAAACTGGTGGGGCCGAACTGGCGCTGGATGGGGTATATGGGGATCGCCTGCGGCTTCTTTATCTACAGCTTCTACAGCGTGGTCGGTGGCTGGACCGTGGGTTACGCCGCGCTGGCGATGGCTGGCAAGCTCAACCTGAGCGAGGGGAGCGCCCTCACCGCCCTGTTCAACGGCTATGTCAGCAACCCCTGGTGGCCGGTGCTGACCCATCTGATCTTCGCGGGCCTGACCTGGTGGTTCGTGCAGGGGGGTATTCAGAAAGGGGTTGAGCGGGCGCTGCGCTGGATGATGCCCGCGCTCTTCATCATGATGCTGCTGCTGGTGGGGGTCGGTCTCTCCATGCCGGGCTCCATGGCGGGTGTGCGCCAGCTGCTGCTGCCGGACTTCTCCATGCTGACCGGCCAGAGCGTGCTGGACGCGCTGGGACTGGCCTTCTTCTCCCTCTCCATCGGGCTCGGGGTACACACTACCTATGGCGCCTACCTGCCCAATAGCGAAGGGGTGCTGCGCTCCGGGGTCTGGGTGGTCACCCTAGCCAGCCTTATCTCGGTGCTGGCGGGCTTGATGATCTTCCCGGCGCTGGCCTCCACCGGTATCGACCCTACCGCAGGCCCAGGACTCACCTTTATGACCATGCCTGCCGTGTTCAGTCATCTGCCGTTCGGTCAGGGATTAGGTGTGGTCTTCTTCCTGTTGCTGCTGGTCGCCGCCCTCTCCTCCTCCATCTCCATGCTGGAGCATCTGGTGCGCTTCACCACCGAGGAGTGGAGCTGGTCGCGCCGTGGTGCCTGCCGGGTGTTGACCCTGCTTATCATGGCCTCCGGCATTCCGGTGAGCCTGTCGTTCGGCCCATGGAGCGATCTGACCCTGTTTGGCAAGACCATCTTCGAGCTGCTCGACTACCTCACCTCCAACCTGATGATGCCGCTCTTTGGCCTGGTATTGACCCTGCTGCTGGGCTGGCGACTGGGTGATGCCATCCTGCCTGCGGGCCTGTCACCCGCCCTGCGTCTGGCGCTGCTTTGGTGCTGGCGTGTGGTGGCGCCGCTGCTGATCAGCGGGATCCTGATCCGCGGGATCATGTAACGCCTTGCGCACCCTTGCGGGCAGGCCTTGGCCTGCCCTTTTTATTGCTGGCGTTCACTTTATTACAGGCGTTCATATAAGCAGCATCACGATGGACAGGAGTGCAGTCGGGCAATCTCGGCAAAGCAGAGTAGAGGATGTGCGAAATGACAGAGTGGCAGAGTGGCACAATAAGAGGTGGTGCTTGGCTCGCCACAACGGCAACAGAAGAAGCTGGAGTACTGAATTTTAGGCAAAAAAAATCCCCATCTGAGTGGGGACTTTCTCTGCAACCGCAGCTGATATCTCAGCTTCGCTTGCGAATATGGTGGTCGTTACTGGGATCGAACCAGTGACCCCCTCCTTGTAAGGGAGGTGCTCTCCCAGCTGAGCTAAACGACCTGGGATTCTGAAATGATGGTGGGTCGTGCTGGATTCGAACCAGCGACCAATTGATTAAAAGTCAACTGCTCTACCGACTGAGCTAACGACCCATCTAAATCAT
>NZ_JBFOCT010000007.1:0-163436 GCF_040907925.1 Aeromonas sp. s12
TACAGATCTAGTTATCACCTGACACCGGCCTCAAACCGGTGTCTTGTTTACGCTACTTTAGTGCGCACTTCCTTCGGTATCAATTTCAGACCCTTCTTGAACATGCTGTAGGGGGTCTGACCCTCCATCATCCTGCCCTGATGTGGCCGCTGGGTGTTGTAGTGCACCAGATAGCTATCCAGGTCTGTCTGCATCTGCTCTACCGATTCATACCAGGTCGTCCTCCCCTTGATGCGGAAGTGTTCATCCAGCAGTGTGCGATGCAGCCGTTCGATAAAGCCGTTGCTCTGCGGTCTGCGCACCTTGGTGGTTCGGTGCTCAATCCCCTCCAGTTGCAGGAACAGCTCGTAGGGATGGTGGTCAGGGCGCCCACAGAACTCGCGCCCGTTGTCCGACAGGATGGTATAGACCCGCGCCTCGTGGGCCTCGAAAAACGGCAGCACCGTTTCATTGAGCACATGAACCGAGGTCACCGGCAGCTTGCTGGTGTAGAGCCGTCCCCAGGCGTGGCGACTGTAGCAGTCCAGCACGGTTTGCAGATACACCTTACCAACCACCTTGAGCGCGCCGACGAAGAAGGTGTCGACCGCCACCAGTTCCCCGGTGTAGTGGACCTCAATCTGGCGTTCGCGAAACTCGGGGCTGAAGCGCTCTAACAGGCGAATTTGCTCGTCATTGAGCTCAATGGTCTGCTCACGGTGAGTTTTCTCAAGGCGCAGCCAGCGGTCGTGTTTGGAGAGCAAGTCGTGCCGTTGCCACACGCCACGCACACCGCCCGCACTGACGTTGATGCCTTGCAGAACCAGTTTTTGCGCGACTCGCAGCGGGCCATGAGCTGGTCTGGTGAGGGAGTAATCGAGGATGGCCTGTTCAATCTCGGGCGCAACCCGATTGGGATGAGCCCCTTTACAACCGGGCAATTTGTCGAGCAATCCCTCGGCACCATAGGTCTGGTAATTACGGCGAATTTCGTAGAACTGCTGACGACTGTAGCCGATGAGCTTGCAGGCTTTGCTGACGTTATTGAGCTCTATGGCGAGCGCTAGCAGGCTGAGTTTGCGACGTGCTACTTTCTCGTTGGTGGTCATACGGTGACTCCGGATAACACGGTAGGGGTACAGTTTTGTTATCCGGTTTGAAGCCGTATGACCACTCCCTTTTGTGGGCGACTGTCAGGTGAATACCATCTCCATACACCCATATTTATATCAATACATAATTTAAGAGTTATCCCTTTCTTTTAAATAGCCTCAACAAGCCTTTCACAGTAATATCTAGGTGACTACCTTCATCATACAGAGCAGGAACAACATAATCAGCTCTCTCTTCAGAAATGAGTTTTTCAACTTTGTCTTGAGTTGATTTCAAAGGCCATTTTTTGTTATCAAAGACTGCTATAGATCTACCACCTTGATATCTGACCATCTTCATGGATGGAATGTCTGTATCACCATCACCAAGATATATCATCCTCTGGAAGGGGATATCTCTATCTTGAAGTTAAATAAATTTGTTTACCTCTCCATTATCCCAAGAATTATGTATCCCTTTGTTTATTCTAAATAGAAACTGGGTCTTTGTTGTATAGTTTATTGCTTGAGCTGGCCATGTTGCGTAATACTTATCATCTGAGTAGTGATACTTGCAAGCGTAAATGTCACGAAATTTATTTCCAATGCAAGTACCTCTGATCATTGAATCAAGACCGCTTGATATAATGTAATGCTCTAATTCTAGGTCAATACTTTCTGCAAACCTGTCAATTCTGTCAAACCATGACTCGACGCCACTGAATAGGGGGATAGATTGTCCATGCATCATTAGTTTTTCTGTACTAAGGACATCAGATTTAAGCATGCGAGCCCTTTCTGCCAGCATGCCAAGATAGGTTTAAATTTCATCGCCGTCATCGTCCTTTGCTCTACGCTTAACACTAGCCCAAAATTCAGGAATATCTGTTATCTCTAATTCGGGCATAACCCCATGCTGGGCGCAATCACCTTCAGCCAAGGTTCCATCAAAATCATAGAACAGTGCACATTTCATGAATAATCCTCGAAGAGTTAAATAGGCCAGTTCTGCTCAATCCATAATATTTCCTGACACACTTTTTCCTCCATTCTGTCTCTGTTAGAGGTAAGTCTGAACTCTTGGCCTGAATGTAAATCAAGAACGATATATTCCGCACCAACCTCTTGAATTGCTTCATGCATTAAATAGCAGATGTAGTCCGCTCGCTCCTTTGTCATTCTCTGTGTCTCGGTGAAATGGAGCTTGACATGAGTTCTAACCCCATTTATTAATGCGCTTAGCTCGGGGTTACAATGAATAGTTGTACTATTAAAAACGAAGGACTCGCGCAATGATGCATAAACATCAATTTTCTTACCTGACTGCCATTGAATAAAATTTTGAGCGAGGCGTTCAAATTTTATTTTTTTACTAGAGTCCTTTTGCCTTCGTGATATATCAATCAGGTATGAAATGTGTCTCTTTTGGCTAAAAAGTGACTTTATAGCTGTTCTAAGTTGCAAGTAATAATCTTTATAGTGTGCGTAGTCACCTCTAAGAGCGATCTGTCTAAGTTTTGTGTTTTTAGGTGAGCCCGTTGCAACAGCGATATTAGTGAAATCTGAGATAGCTAACTCTGGCATACAACATCCTTATTTTAAATTTATGAATTTAGTGATCTGTTCAGGAGCAAGTGATTTTTAATTCGATGCTTAGTTCTCAATAGGGAGCAAGCTGCGGCATTGTGGATAGCCGGGACAGCCCCAGAAGCTATTGCCCTTGGTGTCCCCCCGCTTGCTGATACGCAATACCATAGGGGTACCGCATTTGGGACAAGCTGGTGCCGGAGCTGTATTGGCGGTCGAGGTATCATGCTCGTCACTGTTGCTTGCGACGCGCTCCAACGTGATGCGAACCTCTTCGCTAACCCGGATAATCCGTTGGGCTTCATCATAGGCATCACGGTAAAGGTCATGATCTTCCGAGCGTTGGATCAATACCCCCATCTCGTTGTTATTGACCTGACTGAACTCGTAGAGATTGAGGCTGGTGACAATGCACATCTCTTCATTGAGATAGCACTTGGCATGGAGGTTTTTGCAAAAGCTGGTGCGGATATAGGTGAGCTCTTTGAGCCAGCTGATCTCTTCTGGTTGCAGCTCGCTTTTGCCATAGACGATCCGCACATCGATCTTGAGGCGGTTCTTGTCGGTGAGCAGCTCCTTGATCCTGTCGTTGAGCTTGAGGAAGGGGCTGATCAGGATCAGACGATCTTTGGCATCTTTGATAAGTTCTTCCAGAAAGTAGTTGGTTGCGCTGGTATTCAAAAACTTGGCCATGGCAAAAATCTCTATCCCTGTGGTGTAACTGGTGGCGCAAATACTTGGCTGGCGTTCGGCAGGTCATTTTCATTCCAGGCGCCGTGATCACCCAGCCACTGCGGCTGGCAATCGACATCATGGTTTCATGCGGACAATTGGGCGCCGAACTGAACCATCCTAACAATTTCATCAACAGGAATATGTGACAGATTGCACTAACTCTGTGACAAGGCTGGATTTTTCGGGGCGGGCTGTGGTTGATGGTAAATCGCAGGTGCAAAAAAGCCCCTTGGCGGGGCTTGGTGTCTGGCAAGGCCGGTGTCGGGGTTATCAATCGAACAGGATGCGGCCGCTGGTGCCGGCATCGCTGTCTTTCCAGCTGGCGCCGCTTTTGCGCAGGGTGTAAGTGATGGTCTCCTGCTTGAATTTCAGGTAGTCGCTGCCGCTGTGACTTGGTTTGACCTGATTGCCATCGATATAGGTCTCCCCTGTGGTATCGACGTGAATTTCGGCCACGGTGCGGCCATCGTCAGTAACCGCTTTATAGTTGCCAGCCCACGGGCTCTCGTCGCCATACTGCACGGCCCCTTCCTGCGCGTGCGCTTGGGCATGGGTCTTGTGGCCGTGATGGGTTTTGGCCACGGCGCAGCCGGAGATACCGACCGCCAGCAGGCAACCGAGGGTGACATTGAGCAGAGTCTGTTTGGATTTCATCTTCATTTACCTGTATCAAATAATTGCAATGGATAAGGGGTGGAGCCCCCACGGTAGGTGTGGGCCCTGTTGAGCCGTGGCTCGAAATCAGTCCTGATTGATGCCATAAATATGGCCGCGGGCGTCGGTGAGGCAGTGCCAGAGCCGGTCATGGGGCCCCTTGATATCAATCATCATCCCCGCCTGGGAGTCGGCCACATAGTCGAGGGTCAGTTTGCTGCGGCTGATGCCCGCTTTTCTGGCGACGGCGTTCATGCAGGCGTTCTCGGCAACCTTGGTTTGCGCAGTGCTGCCGTTGTAGGCACCGCTGCTGGCGCTCTCATCATCGCCGTCGTCATTGTTCTCATCGTCATTGAGCTGGCAGGCGCCGCTGTCGCCATTTTTGACAAAATAGGTGATGCCCCAGTCGCCATTTTTCACCATGGAGAGGGTGGTGCGCCCCTTGCTCGCCTCGTAGAAATTTGAATTCACTTTTTTAAGCGGAACTTGCTGGTTATTGATATAAGCCGTGCCATCTTCGACGCGAAGATTAATATGTCCAGGACAGCTAGCGGATAAATCAGGCACCCCTGCATATGCGGTTCCGGTTATGACCAATACAGAGAGAGCAAGCAGCGTTTTTTTCATCAGATAACCTCAAATCAACAAGGATCAGCAAGTGTGATGTCGTCAAAATAACGGTTGCTATGCCTGAACGTTATTTCTGTGCCCATTGCACACCTGTTATCGGTAGCCCGCAGTCGGTCGTTTCAGTGCGCCTCGTCCTGCCGGGATGACGCCAAATTTAGCAGTCGGGTGATGTAAGTAAAATAAAACAGGATTAATTGAGTTCATAAAATATGAAAAACTATAAATCATTTAAAACAATGGGTTAGGTGCATCTCAGGTCACTGGGTAAAAGATGGGGGACCTCCGGGTTGGTTTCTTATGGGCATCGATAAAGTTGGCCATTGGTCTGTGATGTCGGGCGTTTGTTTTTTTTCTGTTGTAAGCGGGCACAGGCTGGCGATATCAAGGGCCAATCAGCCATTGCGCACCGTAAATATACAGATAAAAACTTCAATATTCGGTGTACGAGGGTGGCAAAATGGGCCTGCCAGCAGGTGGATATTTTTACCTGATATGACTGGGTGGTGAGGCATATGAAAAGGACAGAATAAATAAACCCTCCATCAATAGAGGCATGATTATCTGGAGTGTTAATGTACTTTTCCTGAGGATTGCCCACTTTTGGCAGGCAAAAATAACGACTCAGAAACTCATGGCCAACCCGATGGAATAACCGCTGGT
Organism: Aeromonas sp. s12; assembly: GCF_040907925.1. NCBI lineage: Bacteria > Pseudomonadati > Pseudomonadota > Gammaproteobacteria > Aeromonadales > Aeromonadaceae > Aeromonas > Aeromonas sp. s12. The sequence goes on from NZ_JBFOCT010000007.1 coordinate 5,337, forward strand.
GTTGTGGCTGAACATATAGCGGGCAACCAGCCGGGTACGGGTGACTATGATGTCGTACTTGCTGCTATCCAGCTCCAGACCGGCGCCGATAGAGTTGAGGGAGTCAAAGCCAAGCAACCCCCTCTGCTCCCCCAGATATGCGGTATGGGCCCCCTCCAGTACATAGCGCACCGGTCTGTCGAGCAGTGTCCAGTCAAACAGCGGGGCCCGGCGGCGCAGATAGAGACCGAGGTTCTCCGCCTCGGCGTGACCACGGACGCTGGTCGAGGTACCGCCAAAGCTCTGCAGGTGCTGGTAGGAGTAGCGCACTTCGATATCGATATCCTGTACCTTTGAAAAGAGCTCGTAGTCGAGCATCAGCGAGCCTCCCAGTCCGTACATATTGAGCTGCCCACCATCGAGAAAATCCAGCGAGTAGCCCTTGGTACGCTCCAGCAGCCAGTTGCCGATCCGCAGATCGCTGGCCATGGTACCGAGCGAGACGTTGGCGATGGGGCGCAGTACCCAGTGGCCACCGCGCGGGTCTTCATGGAGGGCGATATCCCAGCCGATCCCGCCAGAGGCGGTCAGGCTGTTCCATTTGGTCGGGAGGGTGCGGCTCTCGGTGCCGTTGCTCACCACAAACTGGGGATCGTAGCGGCTAAAGCCGATCGCCCCTTCCAAATAGATGGGCACGGCTTCACTTATGGTGGCACCGCCGCCGATCTGGGTCATGTTGAGGGCAGCAGATTGATTGGTGCCGCTGCCGATATCGAGGTTGCTGGCGGTGATGTCGGGCACCACGGTGAAGGTCATCAGCGAGAGCACCGCATTGGCGCGCTCCTGTGCCCACTCCTGATCCTGTGTTGCGGCCTTGACGGCGCCGCCGGATAGCGCCAGCAGCATTGGCAACAACATCTGCAATAAAGAGGAGCAAGAGCGGTGCATGAGTTTGGTTCCCGATAATCGGCTTCTGGTTGCCCTGATTTTACTGTAGCGAGCTTCCTGCCGGTTGGCACGGAGCTAAGAGGGGGGAATAGGCGTCGCTTGCGGTCGGTTGCCGCTGAGGGGCAAGCCTTTGCCACACCAACGGCACGCCTTTGCAGTTTGTCGCTAAAGCTTGGCCTCTTGCCGCCGATATCTCTTGTGAGATCGTGTGGAGGACAAGCAATTGAACGCTTGGGTGTTGGGGTTGGTCAGCATATCCGTGAGTATGCAGTTACAGGCTGGGGTCACCGAATTTGGTGCCGGTCTGGATCAATCCGTCTGGCGTTTGACCTCCGATACCCAGATTGAGTGTCGCCTCGAGCATCCTATTCCCAACTGGGGAACGGGGGCTTTTGTCAGTCGTGCCGGGCGCAAGATCAATCTCGACTTCGAGCTTAAGGGCAAGCGACCGCAGGCCCAGACCCAGACGGTGAGCCTTGGCATCATGCCGCCGGTATGGCGCCCGGGAATAGCCGGGCGAGAAGTTAGCCAGCTGCGCTTCTATCAGCAGTTCGATGGGCTGGTGGAGGGGCAAACCGCCTGGACCATGCTCGACGAGCTGGAGGGGGGGCGCATGCCGACCTTCCAGTATCGGGACTGGTATCGCCAGAACCGCGCGGTGCGTGTATCGCTGTCGTCAGTCAACTTTCGGGTCAAATATCAGGCTTTTATCGACTGTCTGAGCGGGCTGTTGCCCTACAGCTTCAACGATATCGCCTTTAGCGTGCTCACCTATGACAAGAACAGCGATCAGCTCTCCATCCCCTCCAAGCGGCGGCTGGCGATGATCAGCGAGTTTATCAAGGCGGACAAGAGCATCGACGTGGTGGTGATCGACGCCTACAGCGATAGCTATGGCGGCCGCTGGCCGAACCTGAAACTCTCCGAGAAGCGGGCCGATGCCATCAAGAAGGTGTTTGTCGATCTGGGGATCGATCCCGGCAAGATCTCGGTGGAGGGGCATGGCGAGAAGCAGCACGTCGCCTCCAACGAAACCGAACAGGGACGTGCCAAGAACCGGCGGGTGGTGATCAGCATGGGGCGTAATGGCGAGATCTAGCACGGTCCCCGGTCAGAGAAGCACAAAAAAAGAGCGCATCTGCGCTCTTTTGTGATCCTGCCATTCGGCAGCGGGAGTCGGATAGCTTAGAAGCTGTCACCCAGGCCAGTACCGGCATCTTTCTTGGCGATCAGTTCAATCTTGTAACCGTCCGGATCTTCGACGAAGGCGATGACGGTGGTACCGCCCTTGACCGGGCCCGGCTCGCGGGTGATCTTGGCTCCGGCGGCACGCAGGGCGTCGCAAGTGGCGTAGATGTCGTCCGCTTCCAGCGCGATGTGGCCATAGGCTGAGCCCAGTTCGTACTCGCTCACCCCCCAGTTGTAGGTCAGCTCGATCACCGCTTCATCCTTCTCGTCACCGTAACCGACGAAAGCCAGGGTGTACTTGTACTCGCTGTTCTCGCTCTTGCGCAGCAGCTTCATGCCAAGGACGCGGGTGTAGAAGTCGATGGAGCGTTGCAGATCGCCGACACGCAGCATGGTATGCAGAATTCTCATTGCTCAGTTCTCCGGGTTGGTGATGTGTACTGCTTTCAATCTCGGTTGCGAGGCTATCAGCTGTCGGGATAGACCTTCTCTTTGTACTCGCACAAGTCCTCGATGATACAGGAACCACAGCGGGGCTTGCGAGCCAGACAGGTGTAACGCCCGTGCAGGATGAGCCAGTGGTGGACATCCAGCTTGAATTCGGCGGGCACCACTTTAAGCAGCTTCTCCTCCACCTGATCCACATTCTTGCCCACCGCAAAGCCGGTGCGGTTCGATACCCGGAAGATATGGGTATCGACGGCGATGGTGGGCCAGCCAAAGGCGGTGTTGAGCACCACGTTGGCGGTCTTGCGGCCGACGCCCGGCAGGGCTTCCAGCGCTTCGCGGTTCTCCGGCACCTCGCCGCCATGGCGCTCCAGCAGGATGGCGCAGGTCTTGATGACGTTCTCGGCCTTGGTGTTGAAGAGGCCAATGGTCTTGATGTAGCTCTTGAGCCCCTCGACCCCGAGATCCAGCATCGCCTGTGGGGTGTTGGCCACCGGATAGAGCTTGTCGGTCGCCTTGTTGACGCTGACATCGGTCGCCTGCGCCGAGAGCAGCACGGCGATCAGTAGCTCGAATGGCGAGTTGAAGTTGAGCTCTGTGGTGGGGTGGGGGTTGTTTTCCCGCAGTCGCTCGAGGATCTCTCTGCGTTTCTGGTTGTTCATGCCTTGCGTCCGATCATAGTTCGGTCGCCCGGACGCGAGCCGGGGCAACGTTGCAGTGGGCCACTGTGGCTGCTTGTTTGCGGTCCCGCCAGTCGTTGATGGCGTTCTTGGCGGCGATCAACAGTCCCAGCCCGATAAAGCCGCCCGGCGGCAAAATCGCCAGCAGCAGGCTGGCATCGGCGTGGAACAGCTCGATGCGCAGGGATTTGGCCCACTCGCCCAGCAGCAGCTCGGCGCCATCAAACAGGGTGCCCATGCCGATGATCTCGCGCATGCCGCCCAGTACCAGCAGCACCAGAGTAAAGCCAAGGCCCATCATCAGGCCGTCGAGGGCCGCCAACAGCGGCGGGTTCTTGGAGGCATAGGCCTCGGCGCGGCCGATGATGACGCAGTTGGTGACGATCAGGGCGATAAAGATGCCGAGTGCCTGATAGAGGCCATAGGTGTAGGCGTTCATCAGCAGCTGCACGCTGGTCACCAGCGAGGCGATGATCATCACATAGACCGGGATGCGAATATCCTTCGGCACCCAGTTGCGCACCAGCGAGACGGCGAGGTTGGAGCAGACCAGCACCGCCATGGTGGCAAGGCCCAGCCCCAGCGCATTGGTAAAGGTGGAGGAGACGGCGAGGGTCGGGCAGAGCCCCAGCACCTGCACCAGCGAGGGGTTGTTCTTCCACAGCCCCTGACTCATCAGCTCCTTGAGCTCGCCCTTGCGGCTTTCCAGCTCGGCAATCGGGGTTGCGCCCGTTTCAATCTGTTCCATCTGTTTCATGATGGCTCGACTCCGTTAGTTCGCCGCCGGACAAGCCGGGGCGTTGCTGAGCAGTTCGGGTTGCTCCTGCTGCAGTTTCAGCAGGTTCTTCACCGCCTTGACCACGGCTCGCGGGGTGATGGTGGCGCCGGTAAAGGCATCAAACTCGCCGCCATCCTTCTTCACCGCCCACTGGGGCTCGTTGTCATGGGTCAGGAATTTTCCGGCAAAGCTGTTGATCCAGTCCGATTTCTTCAGCTCGATCTTGTCACCCAGGCCCGGGGTCTCGTTGTGAGCGAGCACGCGCACGGCTGTGATGGTGCCCTTGGCATCAAAACCCGCCACGATGCGGATCGCCCCGCTATAGCCATCCGGCGCAATCGCCTCCAATGCATAGCCGGTCACCACGCCATTCTTGCTGGCGGTATAGAGGGCTTGCGGCTGATCGCTGCCCAGATACTTCCTGCTGGTGACTTGCTTGCAGCTGGCCACCAGATCGTTGTCATAGCTCCCCTCCGGCAGCAATACCGAGAGGGTCTGCTGCTTCTCCAGCTGCTGCTGGTGGGCGATTTTATCCTTGGTCAGCTCGTTGGTCAGTACCACCAGCGCGGTACAGCCCAGCGCGAACATCGCCAGAATAAGGCCGTTCTTGCGCATGCTCTTTAACATGTCCGGGCTCCGTCAGCTGTGATGGTGGAAAAGGGCAGAAACATCATTGGCGACGGGCTCCATACACTTTCGGGCGAGTCAGGCTGTCAATAAAGGGTACGCAGAGGTTGGCCAGCAGCACGGCAAAGGCGAACGCATCGGGATAGCCGCCAAAGCGGCGAATGATGTAGACCAGCACCCCGATCAGCACGCCATAGACCAGTCGGCCGCGCGGCGTGGTGCAGGCGCTGACCGGATCGGTGGCGATAAAGAAGGCTCCCAGCATGGTGGCGCCGCTGAATAGATGGAACATCGGCGTGGCAGTCGCATCCGGGCTCACCAGATAGCCGATGGTGGAGGCCGCCAGCAGGGCACCGAGAATGGCGGTGGGAATGCGCCAGTTGATCACCTTCTGTTGCAGCAGGAAGAGGCCGCCCAGCAGGTAGCCGAGGTTGACCCAGCTCCAGCCGATGCCGCCCCAACCCTCGAACAGCGGGCCGCTCAGGATCTCGCCGGTGGTGAGCCCCTGAGTCAGGCCGGTTTTCAGGGTATCGAGGGGGGTCGCCATGGTGAGACCATCCACCCCCTGCTTGAGCTGGGCCATGCTATAGCCGTCGAGGCTAAAGCCGGTGAAGATCACCGACGCCGCATCACCAAAGCCGAGGCTGTAGGCGCGCACGCTCTCCGGCGGCAGCCAGCTGGTCATCTGCACCGGGAAGGAGACCAGCAGCAGCACATAGGCGACCATGGCCGGGTTGAACAGGTTCTGGCCCAGTCCGCCGTAAAGGTGTTTGGCGACAATGATGGCAAAGGCCGTGCCCACCACCAGCATCCACCACGGCAGCAGCGGCGGCAGGGAGAGACCGATCAGCACGGCGGTGAGCGCCGCACTGCCATCCATCAGGGCAGGCTTGATGGCGCGGCCACGGAGCTTGAGCACCAGCGCCTCGCACAGCAGCGCTGTCACCAACGCCAGCAGGATCTGGATAAAGGAGCCCCAGCCGAAGAACCAGGTCTGAGCCAGCAAGCCCGGCACGCAGGCCAGGATCACCAGCAGCATCAGGGTTCGGGTCTGTTTGCGGTTATGGGCAAACGGCGCAGTCGCAATATTGAACATGAGTCTGTCGATTACCTTGTGGTTGTTCGGTCGGCTGACGGGGCATCTTCAGCGGCGGTCTCTGCAGCTCTGGCCGCCTCGGCCGCCAGCTTCTTCGCCTTGGCGCGGGCCACGGCGGCTGCAATGGCCGCTTTTTTCGGATCAACCGGGGCATCAGCCGCAGGGGCGCTCGCTTCAGGCGCCTCTGCGACGGCAAGTGGTTGCTCACTGCTGGCGGCATCGGTTTGCATCGGCTCGGTCGGTGCGCGCTCACCCTCAGTTCCGGCTCTATCTACCTGAGTACCGGCACTCTCTACCTCAGCACTGATACGCTCGCTCTGCTGCGCCAGCTTTTTGGCCTTGGCCCGGGCGATGGCTGCGGCGATAGCGGCCTTCTTGGGATCGACCGCCTCACTTGCAGCCGTATCGCTGTGGCTGGTGGTTACTTCGCTCTTGGCTAGCGTCATGTCGCGGGTCTGTGCGCTGGCAGCTGGCTCACTCTGCGCACCTTCAGCACCGGCACTCTCGCCCTGCTGGGCCAGCTTTTTGGCCTTGGCGCGGGCAATGGCAGCGGCGATAGCGGCCTTCTTGGGATCGACCGCTTCGCTGGCCGCAGATGGCGCAGTGCTTTGGGTTGCAGCGGATTCGCTGGTGCCAGCATTTGCGGTCAGGTCGCCCTCAGCGCTGTTGCCCTGCTGCGCCAGCTTTTTGGCCTTGGCACGAGCGATGGCAGCAGCAATTGCCGCTTTCTTGGGATCTGCGGGTGTATCGCTTTGGGTGTCAGCGTCGGTTGTTGCGCTGTTGGCTGCGCTTACCGGCTCGCCACTGGCCTCGGCCTTTTTGGCTTTGGCACGGGCAATGGCGGCGGCAATCGCTGCCTTTTTCGGATCAACCTCTGCCTTTTGCTGATCAGCATCTACCGCAGGCGCAGCAACGGCTTCGGCAGTCACAGGCTCGGCGCTCTCGCCTGCCTGAGCGGCTTTCTTGGCCTTGGCGCGCGCCAGTGCGGCGGCGATGGCTGCTTTCTTGGGATCGCTGGCGGGGTCAACCGCCTCGGCGGGTTGCGCCGCAGCGGCAGTGTCGCTGTTTGCGCTCTCCGCCAGCTTGGCGGCGCGGCGCGCTTCCGCTTCCCGTTTGCGGGCTTCGCGGGCGGCAATCACGGCACTGTTGTCAGGCAAGCCCTCTGCGGTGGCGGTAATGGCTGTGATGGGGGCATCCTGCTTGGCCTTGATGCGGGCCAGTGCCGCTGCCACCGGATCTTCGCCGCCTGCGGCCGTCATGGTTTGACGGCGCTGGGCGGCGGCTTCGGCATGGCGCGCTTCGCGGGCCGCTTTCTCCCGCTCGAAGCGGGCCTGCTTGGCCTCGAAACGCTGCTTGGCGCGTTCGGCTTTTTCGGCCTCGGCACGGGCTTCGCGAATGTCGTCTTTGGCGATCTTGTAGTACTGCACCAGTGGGATCTCGCTCGGGCAGACCCAGGCGCAGGCGCCACACTCGATGCAGTCCATCAGGTTGAGCTTCTCGGCCTTGTCATACTCCTTGGCCCGGCTGTACCAGTAGAGCTCTTGCGGCAGCAGGGTGGCCGGGCAGGCATCGGCGCAGGCGCTGCAACGGATGCAGGGCTGCTCCGGGCCGGGGGCGGGCAGTTCGGCTTGCGTCGGTGCCAGCAGGCAGTTGGTGGCCTTGACCACAGGCACCATGGCGTGGGGCAGGGTAAAGCCCATCATGGGGCCCCCCATGATCACCCGCTGCTCCGCTTCCGGTTGCAGCTCGAAACGCTGCAACAGCCAGCGCACCGGCGTACCGAGGCGCACCCAGGCGTTGCCGGGCTTTTTGAAGCTGTCGCCGGTGAGGGTGACGATCCGCTCGATCAGCGGCTCGCCGTCGATAATGGCGCGCTTGATGGCAAACACGGTGGCCACGTTAAGCACCATGATGCCGATATCGACCGCGCGGCCGCCTTTGGGCACCTGACGGCCGGTCAGCAGCTCGATGGTCTGCTTGGCACCACCCGAGGGGTACTTGGTCGGCACCGTCTTGACCAGCACATCTTCATCGGTGGCGTGCCGGGTCAGCTGCTCGATCGCCTCGGGCTTGTTGTCTTCTACCCCGATCAGGGTGAGTTTCGGTTTGAGCAGGTGCTTGAGCACCCGGATGCCATCCATGATCTCGTCGGCGTACTGCTGCATCAACCGATCATCGGTGGTGATGTAGGGTTCGCACTCCAGCCCGTTGACGATCAGGATCTCGGTGAGCTGGCCGCGGCCGTCGAGCTTGCTGTGAGTGGGGAACACGGCGCCGCCAAGGCCCGCGACCCCTGCCTGCTGGATGCGCTCGAGCAGCTCGCCCCGCTCCAGATTCCAGTAATCGGCTTTGCCATTGCGCTCGCCCCACTCATCTTCCCCATCCGGGGTGAGAATGACGCAGAGATCGCCGAGCCCGGAGGGGTGGGCAACCGTGTGGTTGCCAATCTCGGTGATGGTGCCGGAGGTGGAGGCATGGACAGGGACGACCCGCCCCTTGGCATAACGGGTCAGCGGCTGCCCTTTTTTGACCTTGTCGCCCACCTGCACCAGCAGATCGCCGGCGGGGCCTGCGTGCTGGCGCAGCGGAATGATGAGGCGCGGTGGCAGACCGGCGTCTACCACCGGGCTCTGGCTTGATTGCAGCTTGTTGTCGGCGGGGTGAATGCCACCGTGAAAGTCCCAGAGCGTGCCGGCTTTGATACGTTCGAGTAAGGAATGCATGGTTGCTCCGCTGTTTATTCCACTATCTTGACCGGAATCTTGCCCGGAACATGCACGTTATTGAGATCCCACTTCCAGTTATCGACCGTGGTGGGCACCGGGATCATCTCGATGCAGTCGGTCGGGCAGGGATCGACACAGAGATCGCAACCGGTGCACTCGTTGGCAATCACGGTATGCATCGCCTTGGTGGCGCCGACGATGGCATCCACCGGGCAGGCCTGAATGCACTTGGTGCAGCCGATGCACTGATCTTCGTGGATAAAGGCGACCTTCTTGACTGGCACTGCGGCCTCGTCACTGCCCCCCAGTGGCTGGGGCTCGACCCCCATCAGATCGGCAATCTTGCGCATGGTGGCCTCGCCACCGGGTACGCACTTGTTGATCTGATCGCCGTTGGCGAGTGCCTCGGCGTAGGGTTTGCAGCCGGGATAGCCGCACTGGCCACACTGGGTCTGGGGTAGCAGGGCATCGAGCTGGTCGACGATGGGGTCTGCTTCCACATGAAACTTGACGGCGGCAAAGCCCAGGATAATCCCGAACGCCAGCGCCAGCAGGGTGAGCACCAGAATGGCAAAGAGAATATGGATCATGGTTATATCTTGATAAGGCCGGTAAAGCCCATAAAGGCCAGCGACATCAGACCGGCGGTGATCATGGCAATCGACACCCCGCGAAACGGCGCGGGCACATCGGCGGCGACCAGACGCTCGCGCATGGCGGCAAACAGGATCAACACCAGCGAGAAGCCGGTGGCGGCGCCAAAGCCGTAGATCACGCTCTGGATAAAGTCGTGTCGCTCATTGATGCTGAGCAGCGCCACCCCGAGCACCGCGCAGTTGGTGGTGATGAGGGGCAGGAAGATCCCCAGCAGGCGATAGAGGGTCGGGCTGCTCTTGCGCACCACCATCTCGGTAAACTGCACCACCACGGCGATCACCAGAATAAAGGCGAGGGTGCGCAGATAGGCGATATCCAGCGGCAGCAGGATATAGTGCTCCACCAGATAGGAGCTGGCACTGGCGAGGGTCATCACGAAGGTGGTCGCCAGCCCCATGCCGATGGCGGTTTCCAGCTTGCCGGAGACCCCCATAAAGGGGCAGAGGCCGAGGAATTTCACCAGCACGAAGTTGTTAACCAGCACGGTGCCGATCAATAAAAGCAGGTACTCAGTCATCAATTACCGTCACTGAAAGTCGGGTTATCGGGGTTTGAAGGCGGGCGGTATTATCTGACGTTAGGGCCAGTTAAACAACCGCAAGGCCGCATGGTTATTATGCAACTGGATAATTTAGCCGGGGTTTTGGGCGAGAATCCGGTGGGTTTTGCGTCATATCCCCACCGGGTGAGAAGCCTTACTAACCAACAGCCAGTTTGGCGGCCTCTTTCCACATAAATGGCGGCATCGGAGTAGTGAGACGCCATTTTATGTTCATCGGTTGGCTGCCTGTGTGGGATACGTACTCCACCTCACCAAAGTTCACAAAGCCAAGGGTGCGGCCAAATTCATCTTTGCTCTGCTCGCGGACGAACAGAAACAAGCGCTTACCTTCTGCTCTGTGGTTTATGTAACTCAGCCCCTTACCCCGTTCTGGGCGAGCGCTGTTTTGGCTCTGCCAATGAAACAGCGACTCGTTGATGGCGTAGTCGTGATAACGGGTGGTGGGGGAGAAGTGCTGTTCCGTTTTGTTCAAGGTCACGAACAGCAACTCGATATGTTGCTCTGCGATGACATAGACCCCTTCGCGAGCAGTGGGTTGCTGCGCGAAGGTAGTCGCGCCAAAGCCAACCAGCACCTGCTCTCTGGCATAACGGGCATGCAGCTGCAGTGGATTACCGGGAAGGTTTGGCATGGCGCTTTGTTCGTGCTGCACCCGGTTGATCAGCATGGGCAACAGATCTGCCAGCTCGGCCCTTAATTCAGGTTGATTGAGTTGTTTCAGGCTGTGCGCCAAGGAGCTAAAGCCAGCAGTGGGGCCGCTCTGTTGCCAGAAGTCGTAATGGCACATCAAGGCCATGCGTGCATCGTGCTCGGCCGTTAAGGTAAATGCGTCTGCCACCAAGGTTTGTAAGAAGTTCAAGTAATGGAGCGCATCGCAGCCCAATAGCCGGGTTTTGATGGCCCGGGTGTAGAGAGTCGACAGCTTTTCATCGCTCATTTCAGAAATGGTATGGTTGTGGGCCTGTTTGACCAAGGCGCTCCAATTGCCGCGCTTGTAGATCTCCTCAAGGCTAATGTGAGGGTAGAGCTTCAAAAAGTTCGCTAGTGTCAGAGGTAAATCGCAATCCTGTGAGAAACGGCGGATCAGGCCCATAAGGCGCGAGGTATTGAGAGTCGCCTTCTTGATATTGCTCAGAATTAACTCTTGGGTCTGTTTTGAGAGCTCGATGCGGCAACCCAAGGGGGCGTGAGGGAAGCCCTGTTTGATCTCGTGGCTGATCGCCTTGTTGGTTTTGCCCACCAGTGCCCGGAATTTCTGGGCAAAGTCATACTCAACACGGGCATTGCCAACAAAGTCCAACACGGTGCAGCACTCTTTATCGCTCGCCAGCCGCAGGCCGCGCCCTAATTGCTGTAAGAAGATGGTGAGACTTTCCGTTGGTCGTAAAAACAGCAAGGTATCGACTTCCGGGATATCAACCCCTTCGTTGAAGATGTCCACCACGCAGAGAATATTGATAACCCCAGTGCGCAAATCTTGTTGTTTACTATGCCGCTCGTCTCGATTATCGCTGGTGAGAATATCAGCCTTGATGCCCTTCAATAAAAAGGCCTTGCGCATAAAATCGGCATGTTCACGGCTCACACAAAATGCCAGTGCTTTGATCTTGGTAATATCGGTGACGATCTCATTGAGGCTCTGGACGATTTTCTGTACCCGCTGCTGATTGTGGGTATAGATATTGGTGAGCTCAGTGATGTCATAACGGCCATTTTTCCAAGCCACTTGGCGCAAGTCAGTATCATCATCGATACCAAAATATTGGAACGGACAGAGATGGCGACGATTGATAGCCTCGGGCAAGCGGATCTCTGCTGCGATGACACCACAAAAGTCGGCAAGAATATCACCGCCATCATGGCGCTCTGGCGTTGCGGTTAATCCTAACAGAATGTGAGGTTCAAAGGCGGCGAGCAGACCGCGATAACTGGCCGCCGCAATATGGTGAACCTCATCAATGACGATGTAATCGAAATAATCTGGGCTAAGACGTAAATTAGCCAGCTGGTTATTCAAGGATTGCACCGAGGCAAATAGTTGACGGTAGTGGGTTGGCACGGCGCCGCCGACCAAGAGTTCGCCAAAATTGGATTGCTTGAGCACACCGCGGTACGAGGCTAATGCTTGGCGCAAGATCTCCTCTTTGTGGGCGACAAACAGGAACTTGGCGTCGGGTTTGGTTTTCAGAAAACGCGCAAAATCAAAAGCGGAGATCAGGGTTTTCCCTGTACCAGTGGCCGCAACCACCAAGTTACGGAAGCGCTGGTGTAAAGCGCGCTCCATCGCCAATTGTTCAAGGATCTCCAGTTGATGGGGAAACGGCGTGATATCAAAGAAATAGGCAGGGCTATTTTTGTCCCCATCCCCACGGGCCTCTTGCAGTGCATGCTGCAATTTTGTACGGCTTTCGAGCTTGCCATCAAACAGCTCAAAATCATCGGATTCCCAATAGGTTTCAAAGGTACTTAGGGATTTCTCGATAATATGAGGGATCTCTTGCGAGGTGATTTTTAGGTTCCACTCCAAGCCGCTAGTGAGGGCAGAGTGAGAGAGATTGGAGGAACCTATATAGCCGGTATGAAAGCCGGTATTTCGGCAAAAGAGATAGCTCTTGGCATGCAACCGCTCGCGCTGGGTGTTATAGCTGAGTTTGACTTCGGTATTTGGGAGGCTGGCTAAAAATTCAACTGCCTTGGCGTCGGTCGCCCCCATATAAGAGGTAGTAATTACTTTTAATTGGCGGCCGCTGCGAGTGAACTCTTCCAGCTCATGACGGAAAATCCGGATACCTGCCCATTTGATAAATGAGACCAGCCAGCAGATGCTATCTGCCGATAATATTTCCCGTTTAATCTCCGACTCCATCGACAAACCCGCATTGCTGCCACAAAACAGTTCGCTCTGAGTGAGACCTGTCAGAGGGAAAATATCCTCGGCATATTGTTTTAAATTGGCGGAGATGGGGTTATCCAACTGGTAGAGCGCTGTCAGAATTTTTCCCTGACTATCGATGAGGTGCTCGCTAATAAAGTCTGGGTCTTGGGTGCGATCCTTTAGCCAAAGCAATAACTGGTTAGCCAGCTTGATCTGCCGTTGCAGCTGATCCTCTCCAGTTACCGAGCCCACCGCATATTCCAAAACCCGGCTCAGAAATCTGGATAACCAAACTGCCGCTTCGGCAGGTTCAAGCTGGCGTTCCCCTACGTAAAAGTGCTCGCGGTCGAGTCGAGATGTCAGCAGTTGAGTAATGAGCTGTTCATAAATACCGCATTGTTGCATCACGCACGAGCCTCGAACATTGTCTATAGAAGAAAGAGATAATATCATTTTTTTCATCTAAATCAGCATGTTATTATCGGTGGCATATTTGGTTATGGAGCCCGTATTATTAATTTTTTCACGTGGCTCACAGATTCAAGATGTGGCAGCATTTTTTTCTTACCCCATGCTGGGCTTTATTACTGCCACTATCTGCAGTGACTGAGGAGTACAGATGTTCAAGAAACCGGTAGCGGTTGAACTGGAGGCCATCAATCAGGAAGGTGAGATACAGGTGGTGCGTGACAGCGGTCTGACCGTTCAAGGCTACAGCGTTTACTTGCGAGTCGAAGAGAGCAACGGCTGTGCCTTGGCAACCTGTGTGGCAGACTACGACACCATCGGCCCTGCCTACGAACTGGCGGAGCGGTTGAGTCAGGCGCTGGCCATCCCGCTCATTGTGATGACTCCAGAAGCATTAATGCCAGTGAAGAGTTAGCCAAACGCGACAACAGCAGCCATTGCAACGCCCAACTGAACACCCCTTAAAAATTACATCATCATTTGCGCTCGCTTTGCGCGTCACGGCACACATGGGCTCTCTCTTGCCGGGTAAGATGGGGTTGCCCGCCGTGGCGACGACAGTCGGATGTTTGCGGGTATATGCCGGTCACATCAGCCAGATCACCACCAGGAGGTAACCATGATCAGCCATATCGACCATCTGGTATTGACGGTCAGTGATATCGAACGGGCCGTGGCGTTTTACAGTTCGGTGCTCAATATGGAGGCCATTACCTTCGGTGCGGGGCGCCGGGCGGTAGGGTTTGGCAACCAGAAGATCAATCTGCAACTGTTGGGGCAGGAGCCGCGCAACCGGGCGCAGGTGGGGTCGGGGGATGTCTGCCTTATCACCCGCTGGCCGCTGGAGCAGGTGATGGCCCAGCTTGCCTGCCACGGGGTGGAGATTGTCGAGGGGCCGGTGACCAAAAGCGGCGCCTGCGGGCCGATAGAATCAGTCTACTTCCTCGACCCAGACCGGAACCTGATAGAAGTGAGCATCTATCCCTGAGCCCACCAAGCCATCAGTCCCATCGCCATCTCCAGCAGAAAGGGGCCGTCAATTGACGGCCCCTTTCTTGTATCGCTATCACGCCAAGCACCGTTAGCCGCTCTGGCAGAGACGCCCTAGAAAGGCGAGCTGCTCTCATCGCTCTCCTGTAAAAACTGCTCCAGCTCGGCCTGATAGGCCGCATCAGGTTGACCGCTGCTGGCTGGGGTTACGGCGGCAGGACGAGCCACGGGAGGGGCGGTGAGGGTCTCCATCACCCGCTGCTGCAGATAGGGGTAGAAGGGGTTGGAAGAGGTGCGAGTAAGGGCGCCGGGGTTGACGATCAGCACGCCGCGCTCGCCGCGCAGGGCCAGACCGCCGAGATTGATGCCGTATTGCTCCCGCTGCTCCGGGCGCGCTGCCATGCCATAGAGGGGATCGTCCATCGGGAAGGGGAGCGCCACATGGGAGAGGGAGTAGATCTCCTTGGGATAATCGATACCCAGCGGGCGGAGCTGCTCAGGCTGGTCTGCGCTGGCCAGCGTTCTGGCCTGCGTCGCGGGGGAGATGGGCTCGACATTGCCCACCACGGTGAGGCGATAGTGCCCGGGGGCGTTTGGCAGCAAGCGGTGCAGCGCCAGCTCGGAGGCCGAGCTCATCAGCGGGCCAAACAGGGTGCTGCGGTTGATATCAAACAGCACCAGTTCGCTGCCGTTAGCCGGCAGGTAGTGGTAGAGATCGGCAATGATGGAGCGGGTGCTGACGGTGTAGTCCATCACCGACTGGAAGGTGAGGGCGGGGGGAAATGCCGCCAGCTCGCCACCGGCGGCCAGCTGGCGCACCTGCTGCTGGATGGCGTGAGTCAGGCGGTAGGACTGGCTCGCCCCGTTGACCGGGAACGAGTTGTACTTGAACGGGTTGAACTCCGGCATGGTGTCGAGCCAGGCGGCGTTGGCAAAGGCGGGCAGCAGGGCAGGTACGGCCTTTAGCCCGGCGAAGCGGGCAAAGCGGGTCACCCCGATCATCGGGGAGATCAGCACCAGCCGATCCGGTTTTGCCAGCGTGCCGCTCGGGTCGGCCAGCGCATCGAGCGCATATTTTACCGCCAGCGCGCCGCCGTTGGAAAAGCCCACGAGATGCAGCGGCCGCTTGCCCGGTGCCAGCAATCTGGCCTCCCGCACCGCCAGTCGGGTGGCGGCCAGCCAGGTCTCCCAATCCACATCCACGAGGCCAGCGGGCACGGTGCCGTGGCCGGGGATCCTCAGCCCCAGCGCGATAAAGCCCTGCTGCTGATAGCGTCTGGCCAGATGGCGCAGGCTGTAGGGCGAGTCGGTCAGGCCGTGCAGCAGCACCGCCACCCCTTTGACTTCCCCCTCGGGGCGCAGCAGGTAGGAGCGGTTCCAGTTCTGCTGAAAGCGGGCGGGATTGATGGGGGCGTCCTGATAGTAGCGATTGCTGGCCAGTTGCTGCTCCGGCGGCGTTTTGGCGACTACCTCGGTGGCCACCAGCTCGAACAGCTCTGCCTCGCGGGCCAGATAGGCTTGCCAGTCGCTGCTGTCGAGCTCATCGGCACTGAGTTCGGGGGGCACCACTGTATGCCACAGCTGCAGCGGCGCTGCCTGCCAGGCGAAGTAGGCGATCACCGCCCATGCGGTCAGCAACAGCAGCAACAGGGTCAGCAGAGCACGGCGAACAAGGCGGCGAGTGTGAGCCAGCATGGTGCAATCCTTGGCGATAGGGGTGGGGCCGCCTCTGGGCGGGCGAGTTTGGCGCAGCACATTGGGCGCAGCCAACCGGCTTAAAGCCTAATGGAAACAAGGTGATATGTATAGTTGATGGCGTTCGGCCACGCTGGTCGTTGGCACCAGACCCCGCCGTTGGCATCAGGCTGGTTGTTCAAAGGCTGCATCGCGGGCCATCTGGCGGCGTGAACTTGTTCGCAGATGCCCGCTTGGGCGCTGCGACCTTGCAACTATCTGCCCCTGAAAGGGGGCAATTATGCTACTGTAGCGGCGTTTTTTGATGGATAAGCTGGCATTGGCCTTTTTTGAAGATGGAATGGTATGCAGAACTTTGACGTAGTGAATTGGCTGATGCAGCAAACAGCCTCCCCGGCGCAGCCGGAACAGGCGATGGCACAACCGGGCGCGGCCCAGAACCTGTGGCAGGTGCCCCATGCTGGCTAACGAATCCATGCGCCTGAACAAATACATCAGCGAGAGCGGCATCTGCTCGCGCCGCGAGGCCGACCGCTTTATCGAGCAGGGCCACGTCTTTATCAACGGCAAGCGGGCCGGGATCGGCGATCAGGTGCAGGTTGGCGATCTGGTCAAGGTGAACGGTCAGGTGATCGAGCCGCGCGAGGCGGACAGTCTGGTGCTGATCGCCCTCAACAAGCCGGTGGGCATCGTCAGTACCACAGAGGCGGGCGAGAAGGACAATATCGTCGATTTCGTCAACCACAGCACCCGGGTCTTCCCCATCGGGCGGCTCGACAAGGATTCGCAGGGGCTGATTTTCCTCACCAACCACGGCGATCTGGTCAACAAGATCCTGCGGGCGGGCAACGATCACGAGAAAGAGTATCTGGTGACCGTCGACAAGCCGGTGACCGACGAGTTTGTGCGCGGCATGGCGGCCGGGGTGCCGATCCTGGGTACTGTGACCAAGAAGTGCAAGGTGAAGAAAGAGGCGCCGTTTGTCTTTCGCATCACCCTGGTGCAGGGGCTTAACCGCCAGATCCGCCGCATGTGCGAGCACTTCGGTTTTGAAGTGACCAAGCTGGAGCGCATCCGCATCATGAACGTTAGCCTCAAGGGGCTGCCGGTAGGCGAGTGGCGCGATCTCACCGACGACGAGCTGATCGATCTGTTCAAGCTGATTGAGGACTCCTCCTCCGAGGTGAAACCGGCCAAAGGCGACAAACCCAAGGTTGCCAAGGCCCCTGCGGCGCAAGGCGCCAAACCGGGGCAGGGCAAGAAGCCGCGCCGCGATGACGATCACGAGATTGGCGGGCGTCCCAATGTGCCGGGCCCGGAAGCCTTCGAGAAGAAGCTGCCGGTGGGCAAGGGTGGCGCGGGCAAAGGTGCCGCCAACAAGGGCAGTGCTGGCAAAGGGGCACCCAAGGGTGGTAAACCGGCCGCTGGCAAGCCGCGCACCGCTAACACCGGACGGCAGAAGAAGGGGCGCTGAGTTGCTCCCCTGAGCGGCGTCAGCCTACCTTGTCATCCCCAACACACCGGCCTCAGGCCGGTGTGTTGCTTTGGGCCGCAGAGCTGGTTGGGAGAGGTGCCGAAAGGGATGGCTCGCTGGCGGTCGGTAACCCCATGACTCGGGGGTAGTGGCGCGGGTCGAGGCGCACTACCAGCAGGCTCATCAGCAGCAAGCCCCCCAGTTGCCACTGCCAGGCGGCCGCAAAGTCGCCCACACAGTGATAGAGCCGCGCCGCCACCCAGAGGCCGGTGGCTGCCAGCATAAAGCCGAAGCCCTGCATCAGGGCGCTCAGGGTTCCGGCGCGGCGCGGGTCTGGCAGGTGATCGAGCGCAATCACCATGATGAGCGAAAAACTGCCGCCAAGACCGGCACCGCACAGCATGCACCAGAGAATGGGAGCAATGGCTGGCGCCAGCCAGAGACCGCCAAATCCCGCCAGCTGCATGGCAATTGCCAGCGCCATCCATGGCCGCCGATCCATCTTGCGGGCGGCCAGCAGCGGCAGGCCGAGGCCGCTCGCCGTCTGCGCCAGTGCCAGCCAGGCGACCAGTTCGCCCGCCTGCGCGGGGCTCCATCCCTGCGCCATATAGGCGGGGGCCAGCCAGGCCACTACGATGCCGTAGCCGCTGTTGATGATGCCAAAGCAGACGATCAGCAACCAGCTGCGGGGCAGGGTGATCAGCCGCTGCTCGCCGTGGGGGATTGCGACCGCGGCGGCCCGTGGCAGACGCACTTTCCACCCTAGCCAGACGAGGGCCAGCAGCACCGGCAGGCTCCAGAGTGCCAGTGCCTGCGACCAGTCGAGGCTCGCCGCCAGCCGTGGCGTGAGACTGGCCCCCAGCGCCCCGCCCCCCATCATGCAGGCGGAGAAGATCCCCATCACCAGCGGCACCTTGCGGGCGAAGGCCTGCTTGATCAGCGCGGGCAGCACTCCCTGCACCAGTGCCGACCCCAATCCACAAAGCGCCGCGCTGGCGATCAGCAAGGCACCGCTTTGGGCATCGAAGCGCATAGCGCTGCCAATGCCGAGTAGCAGCAGGGCGGCCCCCAGCAGTTGGCACGCACTGGCGCGCCGACGCAGGCTGGGGGTGAGCAGCACGCCAATCCCGATCAGCCAGAGCGGCAACAGGGTAAGCCAGGCGAGGGTGTCCATCCCCAGCGACAGACGCTGGTCAATGGCTTGGGCCAGCGGGCCGATGGCGGTAAGAAAGGGGCGCAGGTTCAGGCCAATCAGGATCACCAGCACCAGCAGGGCAGTCTGGCCTGCGGGATGATCCGCATTTCGTTGATTCATCGGGTGCTGTTTCCGGTTCTGGGAGAAACAGGGGGCATTCGGGACGCGGAGTCATCGGGGCTGAACATGGCAGATCACCGTCAAAGGAGGCAAAAGCGCCAGCCTAGCGGGGGCGAAAGTCATTTGGAAATTAAATGATAGAATGGGGTTCAGTGGTTTTGTAAATGGAGTATCCCATGCTGGATCCCCTGTTACTGCGCAGTTTTGTCGCCATTATCGACACCGGCAGCTTTACCCGCGCCGGTGAACGGGTCCATCTGACCCAATCCACCATCAGCCAGCAGATCCGCCGCCTTGAGCAGCAGCTCGGCTGCCCGCTGCTGGATCGCGCTGGCCGTCAGGTGGTGGCGACGGCGGAGGGGGAAAAATTGCTGGGGCTGGCCCGCCGCATTCTGGCGCTGCTGGCGCAGGCAGAAGAACAAGTGACGGAAGGGAGCGTGTCCCTTAGCCTCGGGGTGCCGGAGGATTTTGCCGCGGGCGCCATCACCCCGGTGCTGGCCGCCTTTGCCCGCGACTACCCCGAGGTGCGGCTGGAGGTGGAGAGCGGCCTGAGCCACCACATCTGGCAGCGCTTCGAGGCGGGGGAGCTGGATCTGGCGCTGGTCAAGCAGACGCGCGGGCAGGGGGCACCCCTCGCCAGCTGGCATGAGCCGCTGGTGTGGGTCGACAGTCGCGACTGGCCCGCACGGGAACGGGATCCGCTGCCGCTGGTGGTGTTCCCGAGCGAAGGGCTCTATCGGCGCCAGATGACCGAGGCGCTCGATGGTCTGGGGCGGCGTTGGCGCATTGCCTATGTCAGCGCTAGTCTCGCCAGCTTGCAGGGGGCGGTGAGTGCGGGCATTGGCGTGAGCTTGCTACCCAAACGGCTGATGCCCGCCGATCAGCTGGCCCTGACCCAGTGGCCCAGGGTGGCGCCGGTGGAGCTGGCCCTCCATGCCGGGGTAAGCGGGAGCGAACCGCTCACCCGCTTGAGTTCGGCCCTGATCGCCCTCTGTGACGAGGTGATGGGGCCGCAGTGAGTGGCTATGTGGTGAAAAACTTCTGTGGGGAAAAACTGACGTCGGCAAGATAAGGCAGAAAAAGTGCGGGGAGGGATCAGTGATCCTTCCCCTCCGCCAGCTTGCGCTCGTAGTCATTTTTTACGATGGCCAGCGCCGCCAGCACCAGCTCGGGGGCCAGCTCATTGGTTTCCAGCAGTTCAATCAGATCCACCGCGAGTTTTACCTCGGGCGGGGCAGTTTCCAGTGACATGGGCAGAGTTCCGGTTGCGGGAAGAGGGGGGATTATACAGGGGCGCCGCCGTTGGCCGAAAGCGCCCGCTCTGTCGGGCTGTGAGGCATCAGGGTCAGAGGTGCTGGCGCATCTCCTTGTCGATCTCCTCGCGCAGGGCGATGAGCTTTTTGGCGTACTGCTGCAACTGCAGATCGCTCTCGCTCACCGGCTGCCACTGAGGCACCGGGGTCGGTTTGCCCTGCTCATCCATCGCCACGAAGATGATGATGCAGTGGGTGGTCTTGTGGCGCTCGCTCTCGGTGGGATGGCGGCTGTAGACATCCACCGCCAGATGCATGCTGGTGGTGCCGGTGTGGATCACCTGGGCGTGCACCTCGACCAGCTGGCCAATCTGGATGGGGCGCAAAAAGCGGATCCCCCCCACATAGACGGTCACCGCATAGCCGCCGCACCAGCCCGCGGCGCAGGCATAGCCCGCCTGATCGATCCACTTCATCACCATGCCGCCATGCACTTTGCCGCCGAAATTGACGTCAGAGGGTTCGGCCAGAAATTGCAGGGTCAGTTCGCGATTGGGCACAGTCACATCCTTATTGCCTGAAGAGTTTCCCTGAGCTTTGCCCCATCGGCCTGCCCGGTCAAGGGTTCATCCCCGATTCAGGGGGGCGGGGTCACTATCTGGCTCTATTCATCCCGATTTCACTTTTTTGACCCGCAGGAGTGACACCATGAAACAGATGCTGGAACAGTTGCTGGGGGCTGGCAAAGGCTGGCTCAACGAAGGCGGAGACAAGCGCAAGGGGCAGATGCAGGGGGCGCTGGCCGGTGGTGCGCTCGGTCTGCTGCTGGGAAACAAGAAGATGCGCAAATATGGCGGCAAGGCCGCGGCCGTGGGCGGCGCTGCGGCCCTCGGCGGACTGGCCTACAAGCTCTATCAGGATTGGCAGGCCCAGCAGGCGGCGCCCGCCCAGCCGACCTATCCCGTCAGCACTCTGGAAGGTAATGCGCTGGATGCCCGTTCGGCTCTCTTGGTGCGCGCCATGGTGGCCGCAGCCCGGGCCGACGGCCATATCGATGGCGCCGAGCGCCAGAAGATTCAGGAGTACCTGACCGAACAGGGCCAGAGCGATGCCGCCCGCTGGATTGACGCCGAACTGGCCCGTCCCCTCGACCCCCACGCGCTGGCGCGGGAAGTGACCGATATGGAGCTGGCCACCGAGGTCTATCTTGCCTCCCTGCTTGCCATCGAGGTGGATCACTTTATGGAACGCGGCTATCTCGATGAGCTGGCACGCGCCCTCAAGCTCGATGACAACCTCAAAGGAAGCATTGAGCGGCAGGTGGCCCAGCTTAACGCCCCCGCCTGATACCCTCACCGCCATGGATTGCCGATAACGCCCCGTTCAAGGGGCGTTGTTGTTTCTGCGCTTTGGCGATCACCCCTCTGTTGCCAGCTGCCGGTTTATAAGACCTGCAAGCTGGTGGAGCGCCTGCTCCAGCTGCTCGCTCCAGGGATGGGAGCTGTTGAGGCGCAGGCAGTGGTTGTGTTGCCCCTGACTGGAGAAGAGGGCGCCGGGGGCGATGGAGAAGCCGCAGTCGAGCGCCATGGCGTGGAGGGCGCGGCTGTCGAGGCGGGGCGGAAACTCCAGCCAGAGAAAGTAGCCGCCATCGGGGGAGGAGATCCGCACCTCGCCCGGCAGCAGTCGCTGCAGCGCAGCCCGCATCTGCTGCTGGCGCTGGGCCAGGGTGTGGCGCAGGCGGCGAAAGTGGGCATCGACCCCGCCCTGACGCAGCATCTCGGCCAGCGCCAGCTGGCTCGGCACATTGGTGGAGAGGGTGGACATCAGTTGCAGCCGCTGGATCCGCTCGGCATGGGGCCCCGCCACCACCCAGCCGACCCGAAAGCCCGGCGCCAGACACTTGGAGAAGGAGCTGCAGAGCAGGCTGTCACCGCGCTGATCCCAGTGCTTGATGGGCTTGGGGCGCTCACGGCCGAAGTAGACCTCGGCATAAACGTCATCCTCCACCAGCGGCACCTTGTGGGCGTTGAGCAGCGCCATCAGCCCCTGTTTGTGCGCATCGGGCATGGTGTGGCCCAGCGGGTGCTGCACATTGCCCATCAGCCAGCACGCCTTGATCGGCATCTGGTTGAGGGCGTCTTCCAACAGCGCCAGATCGATGCCCACCCCCGGGATCACCGGGATCTCCACCGCCTTGAGTTTCAGCCGCTCGATGGCCTGCAGGGCGCCATAGAAGGTGGGGGACTCTACCACCACCCAGTCACCGGGCTCGGTCAGCACCTGCAGACTGAGGGAGAGCGCCTCCATGGCGCCGGTGGTGATGATGATCTCCTGCGGGTTGATGGCGACCCCGTCGCTGGCGTAGCGCTGGGCGATGGCGCGGCGCAGCGCCTCGTTGCCGGGGGGCAGGTCGGCCACCGTGCTGAAGGGGTCGAGCCTGCGCATGCAGCTGGCCAGCGCCCGCCCGAGCTGGGGATGGGGGAACAGGGTCGGGTCGGCCACCGACATGCCAAGGGGCACCAGCGCCCGCGATTTGCTCGCCTGCAACACCTCGAACACCAGATCGTTGATATCCACCGAGCCGCTGTAGTGGGTCTGGCTCGGGGTGTGGCGCGCCACCTTTGGCGAGGCGGCCTTGACGTAGTAACCGGACTGGGGACGGGCGAGGATCCGCCCCTGACTCTCCAGCAACTGATAGGCCTGCAGCACCGTCATGGGGCTGAGGTTGTGGGTCTTGCAGCTCTGGCGGATGGAGGGGATGCGCTCCCCCGGTTGCCAGATGCCGTCATCGATCTCGCGGCTCAGGCGTTCGGCCAGTTGTTGGTAAAGAGGCATGATCTGGATCAACTGTTATAGGTGCTATTCACTATAACTGCATCTGTTATAGGTGTCATGACCCGTGGTGTACTTGTCCTGCATGAAACGTGCAAGGCAAATACAACAAAAGAGAGTGACGCATGATCAATCCAGATGACGTGGTCAGCCTGTCGCGCCTGCAATTTGGCGCCACGGCCCTGTTCCACTTCCTGTTTGTCCCCCTCACCCTGGGGCTGTCCTGGATCCTGGTGATCGCCGAGTCGGCCTATGTGATGACCGGCAAGGTGATCTATCAGGACATCACCCGCTTCTGGGGCAAACTGTTTGGCATCAACTTCGTCATGGGGGTCACCACGGGGATCACCATGGAGTTCCAGTTCGGCACCAACTGGGCCTATTACTCCCACTATGTGGGGGACATCTTCGGTACCCCGCTGGCCATCGAGGGGCTGATGGCCTTCTTCCTCGAATCGACCCTGGTGGGACTCTTCTTCTTTGGTTGGGACAAGCTCTCCCGCGGCAAGCACCTGCTGGTGACCATGCTGGTGGCGCTCGGCTCCAACCTCTCGGCGCTCTGGATCCTGATCGGCAACGGCTGGATGCAAAACCCGGTGGGGGCCGAGTTCAACCTGCTGACCCAGCGGATGGAGCTGGTGGATATCGCCGCCGTGCTGCTCAACCCGGTGGCGCAGGTGAAGTTTGTTCACACCGTTGCGGCGGGCTATGTGGCCGCCTCCATGTTTGTGATGGGGGTGAGCAGCTGGTATCTGCTGCGCAAGACCGAGGTGCAGTTCGCCCTGCGCTCTTTTGCCATCGCCTCCGGCTTCGGGCTGGCCGCCATCCTCTCGGTCATCGTGCTCGGGGATGAGTCTGGCTATCGCACCGGCGAGGTGCAGAAGGTGAAGCTTGCCGCCATCGAGGCGGAGTGGCACACCGAGCCGGCACCTGCCTCCTTCACCCTGTTCGGCTTCCCGGATCAGCAGGGGGAGACCACCCACGCCGCCATCAAGATCCAGTATCTGATGGGGATCATCGCCACTCGATCCCTCGATGAGGCGGTGACCGGCATCAAGGATCTCAAGGTGCAGCACGAGGCGCGCATTCGCAGCGGCATGGTGGCGTCCGGAGCGCTCGAACAGATCCGCGCCGGCAACGATTCGGCCGAAAACCGGGCGCTGTTTGCCAAGCACGGCAAGGATCTCGGCTACGGTCTGCTGCTCACCCCCTATGCCAGCAATATCGCCAAGGCGGGGGAGGCGGAGATTGCCAAAGCGGTAGAGGACTCCATCCCGCAGGTGGCGCCGCTCTTCTTCGGTTTTCGCCTGATGGTGGGGCTCGGCGTCGCGATGCTGGGGCTGATGGTGGTGAGCTTTATCCAGCTCTGCCGCAACAGGCTGCAGAGCTCGCCACGCCTGCTCAAGACCCTGCTCTGGAGCATTCCGCTGCCCTGGATTGCCATCGAGGCGGGCTGGTTTGTGGCCGAGTTTGGTCGCCAGCCCTGGACCATCAGCGACGTGCTGCCGGTGTCGGCCTCGGTCTCCCTGCTTACCCCGGGCCAGCTCTGGTTCAGCCTTATCGCCATCTGCTCCATCTACACCCTGCTGCTGGTGGTGGAGCTGTTCCTGCTGCGCCGGGTGATCCGCAAGGGGCCCGCCATTCTCCATACCGGCCGCTACAGCGGTGAACAATCCGAACTTGCGAGGATCGCCTGATGGATTACGCAACTCTGAAACTCATCTGGTGGGCGCTGCTGCTCTTCATGATGGTCGGCTTTATCGTGATGGATGGCTTCGATCTCGGCATCGCCATGCTGCTGCCGGTGGTGTCGAAAGATGACGACGACCGCCGTCTGGTGATCAACAGCGTGGGACCGGTGTGGGAGGGCAATCAGGTGTGGCTGATTGCCGGTGCCGGAGCCCTGTTCGCCGCCTGGCCGCTGGTTTATGCCGCCGCTTTCTCGGGGCTCTACATCCCCATGGTGGTGCTGCTGCTCGGGCTCTTTCTGCGTCCGGTCGGTTTTGACTATCGCAGCAAGCTGGCCGATCCGGTGTGGCGCCGCTGGTGGGATCGGGCACTGGTGGCGGGTGGCCTGATACCGGCGCTCATCCTCGGTGCGGCTATCGGTCTGGTGATGGAGGGGCTGCCGTTTCGCTTCGACACGGCGCTGCGTCTGCACTATGGCGCGTTCGACTTCCACTGGGGCTGGTTGCTCTCGGTGCTGGCCACTGCCATCTGCCTGTTGCTGCTGCACGGCGCCGGTTTTCTGCAAGCCAAGGTGACCGGCACCCCTGCGCTGCGCGCACGGGGGATCGCCATCCTGCTGGCCCCGCTGGTGACCCTCTGCTATCTGCTGGCTGGCTGGCATCTGGTGGATCTGCAAGGGTTTCAGCTGACCGGTGTCGGCACACAACCTTTTGACCCAAATGCTGCCATCAGCCCGCTGATGAAGGGGGTGATCCCCCACGCCGGTGGCTGGCTGCGCAACTATTTTGACTATCCGCTGCTGTGGCTGGTGCCGATCATCGGGGCGCTGGCGCCGCTGGTGAGCGGGATTGCCTCCTGGCTGGAGCGGGGCCGAATTGCGCTGCTGGCCAGCGCCATCGCCTGCGCCGCCATGCTCTGCTCGGTGGCCATCGCCCTGTTCCCCTTCGTGCTGCCCTCATCCCTCGATGCGGTCAGCAGCCTGACCCTGTGGGACAGCACCTCCAGCTACAAAACCCTGGCCATCATGTTCGGCCTCGTGCTGGTGCTGATGCCGGTCAACCTGGGCTACACCGGCTGGGTCTATCGGGTGGTACGCGGCAAGCTCGACCGTGCCCGCATCAAGCGCGACAGCCATCAACTCTACTGACCTCAAGGGATCTGCTATGTGGTACTTCACCTGGATTTTGGGCCTCGGATTCGCCCTGCTGCTGGGCTTGTGCAACCTGCTCTGGCTGGAAGCGCGCTGGCAGGCGGACGAACGGGACGGTAACTGACGGCGGGGGCTCGCGCCCCGCCACGGCCGGCGGTTGGTGTTCACTCGTCGCCATCGGCCCCTCTCTCCCCCTCTTTAAACGACACAAACGACACACTTTCAACCGACAACCAACCGACAGGTAATTGTGATGAAACAGAGATTGAAAGCGGTGGCGCTGGCCATCGGGTGCGCGCTCACCGTCGCCCCGGCCTGTGCCGAACCGGTACAACTGACGCCACTGGATAAAACCTTCACCCTGCAGGTGCTCGGCAGTGGTGGCCCCATCTCCGACGACCTGCGTGCCTCCTCCAGCGAGGTGATCTGGTGGAAGGGGAAGTCCCGCATCCTGATCGATGCCGGTGGCGGCGTCTACCTGCGCTTCGGCCAGGCGGGGGTCAAGCTCGAAGAGGTCGACTTTATCGGCATCACCCACTTTCACACCGACCATGTGACCGACCTGCCCGCCCTGCTCAAGGGGGCCTACTTCTTCGAGCGCAGCGATCCGCTGGATCTGGCGGGGCCAGAGGCCGGCTCGGCCTTCCCCAGCATGAGCGGCTACTTTGATGCCCTCTTCAACAAAGACAAGGGCGCTTATGCCTACCTGAGCGGCTTCAAGGATGGCACCGATGGCCTCTTCCCCATCACTCTCCATGATGTGCCCTACCAGAGCCCGCAGCCTCACACCGTCTATCAGCAGGATGGGCTGACCATCACGGCGCTCGGCATCCCTCACGGTGACGTGCCCTGTCTGGCCTATCGCATCGAGAGCGCTGAGGGGACCATCGTTATCTCGGCGGATCAGAACGGCAGCAACCCGGCCTTTGTGCCGTTTGCCAAGGGGGCCGACATTCTGGTGATGCCGCTCGCCATCCACGAAGGGGCCGATCCGGTCTCCGCCTCGCTCCATGCCAAGCCATCTGTGGTGGCCAAAATTGCCGCCGAGGTGAACCCCAAGCTGCTGGTGCTCAACCACTGGATGGGGGTTGGCCTCAATCACAAGAAAGAGGCGATGGCCATCGTCAAACAGCAGTTCCACGGCCAGATCGTGGCCGCCCGCGATCTCTCCAGCTATCCCGTTTCATCCGTCAAGGAGTCCGCTCATGAGTAACTCAAGCAGCAACAAAACCACCGGCAAACTGACCCTCTCCATCGCCATGACCAGCCTGATTGCCCTGACCCCGGGACTTGCGCTGGCGGCCACCCCGAGCGATGCGCCGGTGAAAGCCGCCCCCAGCGAACAGCACGGCGGCAAGTGTGCGGCGGGCAAGTGCGGCACCGAGAAGCGCTTTGAAAAGCAGGCCCTCGACAGCGATCCGCAGGGGCGGCTGGTGCGCGCCCGCGACGGCAAGTGTGGCGTGGCGGGCGAGGGGATTGATGGCGACAAATCCAGAAACGGCAGCAAGATGACGGAGGGGGTATGCGGCCAATAAGCTCCCGCAGTCGGGGGATCGGATTGCGCCAGGAGCATCTGGATGCGCTCTGCTCCGGCCCCGTCCGCCCCGGCATCGATTTTCTCGAGCTGGCGCCGGAGAACTGGATGGCCATCGGCGGTGCCAGGCGGGCGCAGCTGCACCGGATCGCCGAGCGTTACCCGCTGGTGGCCCACGGCCTCAGCCTCTCCCTCGGCGATTGCCAACCCCTCAATCGCACCCTGCTCGGCCAGATCCGCACCTTTCTGGATGAGTTCGGCATCGAGATCTACAGCGAGCACCTGAGCTTTTCCCGCGACCAGCAGGGTTATCTCTACGAGCTCTTACCGGTGCCGCGCCAGTGGGAGAACATCCCCTATCTGGCCGAGCGGATCGCGCAGGTGCAGGAGGCGCTGGCCCGCCCGCTGGTGCTGGAAAATATCTCCTACTACCACGGCTATGACCACGAGATGCCGGAGGAGGATTTTCTCGCCGAGCTGGTGGCGCGCAGCGGCTGCGAGCTGCTGCTCGATATCAACAACGTCTTTGTGAACAGCCGCAACCACGGTTACTGCCCCAAGCGGATGATCGCCGGGCTGCCGGGCAGTGCGATCCGTTACTTCCATATCGCCGGTCATCTGGAAGAGGCGGACGGCACCTTGCTGGATACCCATGGCAAACCGGTGTGCGAGGAGGTGGTGGCGCTGGCCCGTTATACGGTTCAGACCCACGGCCTGCGCCCCCTGCTGCTGGAGCGGGATCACCATCTGCCACCGCTGGCAGAGCTGGAGGCCGAGCTGGCGCGGGTGCACGGCGCCTGTTGCGAGGCGATCGACCATCAGGTGCGGGAGGTGCGCTATGGATAGACGGTTATCCCTGATCACTGCGCCCAAAACGGCGCCGCAGCGGATGCAGCAGCAGACCGCCTGGCTGGCGAGCCGGGTGCGGCTGCCGCAGGATGGCATCGCCAGCCACTATGCCCGCAGCGTGCGCGCCAATGTGGAGTCGGTGCTGGAGAGTGCCTTTCCGCTCACCCACGCTCACTGGGCGCCGGTGGACAGATGGCAACTGGTGGAGGGCTTTGTCATCGCACACGGCGCCGAGGCCCCCGAGTTTCACCATATCGCCACCGAGTTTGTCCGCTATGTGCAGCATCGCCACAGTGAGGGCTCTCTCAACTGGCCCAGGCAGCGGCTGGCGCTGCTGGAGTACGAGTGGGCCTGCCTCTGTGTCGAGATTGATGAAGGGGTGGTGCCGCAAGTGTTGCCGGGGGAGGAGGTAACGGCGGAGAGTTCGTTTACGCTCAATCCCACCCTGCAACTGCTTGAGCTCCCCTTTGCCATTCGTCGCAGCGGCGTGGTGCCGACCCGGCAGGGCAGCCACTTCTATGGCCTGTTTCGCAGCCCGGATCATCAGGTGGTGACCCAGCGCTTGCGCGAATGGGATGTGGCCCTGATCCAGCTGCTGCAACAGCAGCCGGGGAGCACCCAAGCCGCGTTCCAGCAACAGGTGCAACAGGTTCGCAGTGATTTTGATCTGAGCGAGTGGGCGCGCCATTTTTACCGGCTGGGTCTGCTGACCTTGTCCGTTGGCGAGCGCCAGCCTGGCACTCCCTTGCCCCCATTTAGCAAACACCAAGGAGAATTCCCATGAACAACACCCTTATCCAGTGGTACGAGCGGGCGGTAGCCCAGTGCAAGCGGCTCGATTTTCTGGCCCTGCTGGCCATTCGTCTCTATCTCATTCCGGTCATCTATGTGGGGGCCCACTCCAAGGTGATGGGCTTTGCCGGCACGGTCGCCTGGTTTGGCGCGCCGGTCTCGGAAGGGGGGCTCAACCTGCCGTTCCCGACCCTGCTCGCCTTTCTGGCGGCCGGTACCGAGGTGCTGGGTTGCATC
This sequence comes from Aeromonas sp. s12, assembly GCF_040907925.1. Lineage (NCBI taxonomy): Bacteria > Pseudomonadati > Pseudomonadota > Gammaproteobacteria > Aeromonadales > Aeromonadaceae > Aeromonas > Aeromonas sp. s12. Next base: position 34,178 of record NZ_JBFOCT010000007.1, read on the forward strand.
TGCATCGCCCTTGGCCTCTTTACCCGCATCATGGCCATTCCCACCATCTTCCTGATGAGCGTGGCGAGTGCCATGGTGCACTGGAAGCACGGCTGGGATGCCATCGCCACCGGCAGCATGGAGGCTACCTTGCGCCTCAACGGCTTTATCGAGTGGCTGGCGGCGAACTTCCCCGGTCGTTACAACTACATCACCGAGCTCGGGGATCCCGTGATGCTCAACAACGGGATGGAGTTTGCCGCCACCTACTTCGTGATGCTACTGGTGCTGCTGGTTTACGGCGGGGGCCGCTACGTCAGCCTCGACTACTGGCTCAAGCGGGCCGTGACCGGCAAAGCAGGCGTGCAACAGGCGGCATAAGACCCGCTAACGGATAACAAAAACCATAACGACAGAGCGTGAAAAACAGCGAGCGGCCGGGTGCCTCTCGCTGTTTTTGTGCTTTGGGGGGCGTCAGCTGTTACTGGTAGCGGCCGACTGCGATGGGGGACTCCTGTTCAATCTGGCCAAGGCGCTCGGCCCACTGGGCGAGCCAGGCTTCCCGCTCTTCTTGCGAGACCCGCACCGGGGCATAGCAGATATGGGGGCGCAGCACGTCGAAGCCGACAAATTGCAGGATCCCGCGCTGGATGGGGCGCAGCACCCCGTCGATATCGCCGTTGAAGCCGTCGGGCAGATAAGTCTCGGCAGGGCCGCCGGTGGTGAGGCTCAGCAGCGCCCGCTTGCCGCGAAACTTGCCGCTCTCGTAGATATGGCCCTGACCGTAGACCCGCCCCATGGCAAAGACTCTATCCACCCACCCCTTGAGAATGGCTGGCAGGCCAAACCACCAGAGCGGGAACTGGAAGATCAGCAGATCGGCCGCCTCCAGCTTTTGCATCTCCTGCTCCAGTTGCGGGGCAAAGCTGCCCTGCTCGGTGGCAGCCAGCTCTTCAAGCTGCAGCTTGAGAAAATCGGGATCGCTGGCGGCAGTGAAGTTGCGCCGATCCGAGACGGGATCAAAGCCCATGGCATAGAGATCGCTGGTCATCACGGTGTGGCCCGCCTGCTCCAGCGCCCTGATGGCGTGGCAGAAGAGGGCACCGTTGAAGCTTTTGGGTTCGGGATGGGCATAGACAATAAGCACCTTCATAACAGACTCCGTGGCAAATGATGCGAGGGTGACAGGCTTGGTTGCTGAAACAGTTGCCGGGTTAACGCTGTGTCACAGCATAGAAGCCTGCCGCGCCGATTGCAGCAGGCGCCACGCCCTTGCGTGACGCCTGCTGGCGCAGCCTATGCCTGACAGGCGGCGAGCCGGAGGGCTTCGCGTCGCTCGCTGACATGGGTCAGCCCGTAGGCCAGCAGCACGATAAGGGCGCCGATCCAGGGTGTGTGCATCAGGCCGAGGTGCTCTACCACAAAACCACCAACCACGGAGCCGAGCGCAATGCCGACGTTGAAGGCGGCAATATTGAGGCCCGATGCCACATCCACCGCCTTGGGGGTGTGCAGTTCGGCCTGCTTCACCACCAGCACCTGCAGACCCGGCACGTTGCCGAAGGCAAAGGCGCCCCACACCAGCACGGTGAACACGGCCAGCACCGGATGGGGGGCGGTGAAGGTGAGGGCCAGCAGCACCAGCGCCAGACCGGCAAACAGCAGTTTCAGTGCGGGCAATGGGCCCATCTTGTCGGCCAGCTTGCCGCCCCAGATATTGCCGACGGCAACCGATACCCCGTACACCAGCAGGATCAGGCTCACCGCACCGGCGCTAAAGCCACTCACCTGCTGCAGGATGGGGGCGAGGAAGGTAAACGCCGTGAAGGCGCCGCCATAACCGAGGGCGGTCTTGGCGTAGACCAGCAGCAGCGGCTTTTTGGTCAGTACCGAGAGTTGCTCGCGAATGGTCGAGGCTGCCCCCTTGGGCAGGTTGCTCGGGATCAGCAGCAGGCTACCCACCATGGCGACCAGACCCAGCAGGCTCACCACCAGAAAGGTTTCACGCCAGCCAAAGACCTGACCAATCCAGGTGCCGAGCGGTACGCCGGTTACCAGCGCCACGGTAAGGCCGCTGAACATGATAGCGATGGCGCTCGCCGCCTTCTCTTTGGCCACAAGACCCGTGGCGATGGTGCTGCCCACCGAGAAGAAGACCCCGTGCGCCAATCCGGTCAGGATGCGGGCCACAATCAGGCTCTCGTAACCGGGGGCCTGCCAGGCCAGCAGGTTGCCAGCGGTAAAGAGTGCCATCAGTCCCACCAGCAGCCACTTGCGCGGCACCTTGCCGGTCAGCGCCGTGAGCACGGGGGCGCCGATGGCCACCCCAAGGGCATAGAGGCTGACCAGCAGGCCCGCCGAGGGGAGCGAGACATTGAGCTGCTCGGCGATGGTGGGGATAAGCCCCACAATCACAAATTCAGTGGTGCCGATCGCAAAGGCACTCAGGGTAAGGGCAAATAACGCCAGTGGCATAACAACTCCTTGGTTAGGGACTCCCGACGGGAGAATGGCGCCAGTATGCCGATGGGTTTTGTTGGCAAAAATGACGGTGACATCAAATTACTTTTGCCAAATAAGCAGCAATAGCGCTGAGTGGGAGGGGATTGTGTTGGCCGCTGTGTGAGCGCAACGCAGTGATCTGCCTCGCAGAACGGGATTAACGCTGCTCCTTTTCTGAGCTTGCTTAAGCTCCAGTACAAGCTGGCCGCCATAGGATTTTCCCTGTGAAACCCGTGTGTTGAACCCATGTGCGCCGGTGTTGTGATGGCCGTGCGCTTTCATCTACAGGCAATAGACAGGCAATATCCAGCTGACAGGTAACATGATGACCTTGAATCGACTCTCCTCTCTTTTGCTGCTGTGCGGCGCCTTTGCGGTACAGGCTGGCCAGAGCGATCCCCTCTCTGCCTGGAATGACACGGCAGCCAAGCAGGCGATCACCCGCTGGGTAACCAATGCCACCGATCAGCAGCAGGCCACTTTTATTCCGCCAGAGAAGCGCCATGTGGTGTTTGACAATGACGGCACCCTCTGGCCGGAAGCGCCCATGACCTATCAGCTGCAGTTTGCGATGGACGAGATCAAGCGCCTGGCGCCGGAACACCCGGAGTGGAAGGCCGACCCCATCGTCGCGGCAGTGCTGAACAACGACCTCAAGGCCGTGGCCAAATCGGGGGCGAAGGGGCTCGCCAAGCTGGTGGGACTGACCCACAGCGGCATGACCACCACCGAGTTTGCCGAGCGGGTCACTCGCTGGGTCAACAGCAGCAAGGATCCCCGTTTTGGCTGCCACTACGATCAGCTCGGTTATCTGCCGATGAAGCAGCTGCTGGGGTATCTGCGGGATAATGGCTTCCAGACCTGGATTGTCTCTGGCGGCGGCGTCGATTTTATGCGGGTGATGTCCGAGCAGATGTATGGCATTCCGCCCCAGCAGGTGATTGGCTCCTTTACCCTCGGCGAGTTTGCCCTGACCGGGGAGGGCAGCGAGATCCGCAAGACCATGAACGGCGCCTATTTCGATGACAGCAAGGCGAAACCGGCCGCCATTCACCTCTTTATGGGGCAGCGTCCGGTCGGCGCTTTTGGCAACAGCGATGGCGATGTGCCCATGCTGCAATACACCTCGACCAACCCGGATTACCACACTTTTGGTTTGTTGGTGCACCACTCCGATGCCAAGCGCGAATACGCCTACGACAGCCATCCGCCAGCCAGCGGCAAGCTGATCGACGGGCTGGCACAGGCAAAAGCGCGGGGCTGGGTGGTGGTCGATATGAAATCAGACTGGAATCAGGTGTTCGATCCCGCCCTTTGCCAGAACGCGCCCTGATTGCGGGGCTGCATCTGGCATCAATGTGGCGGCTGGACGTTCAGCAAGCGCTGCAAAGCGTGAGGCAAGAAAAGAGACAGGGAGAGCATGATGCTCTCCCTGTTTTATCTGGCTTGCTGGCGAGCCAGCCTTTCTTTCGCGTTAGTCTCACGCCTTTCGCGTCAGTCCCATGCAGGGGCAAAGTCGGGATTGGCGCAGCGCTCGCCCCGATCCAGCGTGGCGATGGCGGCCATCTCCTCGCTGCTCAAGGTGATATCGAGAGCGGCCAGATTGGCGGCCTGATTCTCCCGCTTGGTGGAGCTCGGGATCACTGTCATCTCCTGCGCCAGCAGCCAGGCCAGCGACACCTGCGCCGCCGATACCCCGTGGCGCTTGCCAATCTCCATCAAGAGCGGCTCGGCGAGCACCTTGCCATAGGCGAGCGGCATATAGGCGGTGACGGCGATACCCTGGGCTTTACAGAACTCGACCACCTTGCGGTTTTGCAGCAGGGGATGAACCTCGATCTGCTGGTGAGCGATGGCCCCCGGCCCCAAAATCTCGATAGCCTGTTTGAGCTGGGCCACGGTGAAGTTGGAGACCCCGATCTCCCGGGTCAGGCCCCGGGCCTTGGCCTCGGCCAGCTGCTCCAGATAGACTGCCATCGGCACCTCATCCTTGGGGGAGGGCCAGTGGATCAGCGCCAGATCCAGATAGTCGGTGCCCAGTTTTTCGAGGCTCACCTCAAGGCTCGGGATCAGCTTGCCCGGGCCAAACTCGCTGGTCCACACCTTGGTGGTCAGGTAGATCTCGTGGCGGGCAACAGTGCTGCGGGTCAGCACGGCGCCGACTTCGGCTTCATTGTCATAGATCTGGGCGGTATCGATATGGCGATAGCCCAGCTCCAGACCGTTGGTCAGGGTGGCAAGCAGCGGCTCGCCCTTCAGGCGGAAGGTGCCCAGACCCATGGGTGGCATATTGATCATCTTGTTCCTCAATGGGGTGGTGGTTGGCCCTTGATGGGCTGAACAGAAACAGGCTCTAGGGCCAGTCAGGCGCCCAGTGGCTGATAGCGGCGAATGGTGCTGCTGGCAAACCAGGGCTCGGCCTTGGCGACAAACTCGGTAAAGTGGGGTTGGCCCTGATGGGCGGTGAGGGCCGCTTCGCTCTCCCATACCTCGTAGAGCATCCAGCTGTTTGGATTGTCCAAGTCCTGATGCAGCTGATAGCGCTGGCAGCCCGCTTCTTGCAAGGTGGCCGCAATCAGCGGCTCAAGGGCGGCGCGAAACTGGGCGGCGAATTCGGGTTTGGCTTCAAGCTGGGCAATCACAATCACGGGTGATGACATCTGAACCTCCTTGGCAAAAACGAATGGTCAGTATGCCTGCCGTGACTTGCAGGAAACAGGGCGCTGGTCGCAAAACAGTATTGAGGGGAGAACAGCAATGGGAACCGATAAATGACACCGACAAAGTCGGTGTCAAGTGATAGTTAGATTTGCGTAGTTAGTATGGAATCGCCAAGATACAGCACTATTTTCCAGTTGTTTAGCTTGATATCTGATGCTGTCTCTCAAAAACAGAAGCATGGTGCTGATCTATCTTTTCATTGACATAGTTGTCGGTGGCCTTCACCAAGTCTTTTATAAATCTGATTACTTTTTCAAGTTCGTCACGTTTAATCAAATGAGCTGATGGAATTCCTGAATTTATAGGTTTTGAGCGATGGGCTGCATCCCCACGCTTCTTAATCCATTGATTCAATGTTGATCTGGCTTTATCTGGCTCGTAATTTGACCACCGCCATCCTTCAGTGACATCAAACCCTAAATAGTCTTGAAAAATTCGTTTTGTTTTATCGGAGCTAGGGTTGTGGAATGTTTTCAAATCTGTATGAAGTTTTTTTAATATAAAATCACCAAGATAGCTACCTTGAACAATCGCAAGCTTTTTATGCATTTCTTCGACAACACGATCTTCTACATAGGTTTCCCATGCAGTGAGTGCCATTACAAGTCCTGCTCGTTTTAGTACTTCGCTGTTTGGTGGAGGTGGGTTTGCATTTACACTATCAAAATGGGCTAATAACTCTTCAGCATCCTTTATTGCGTATTCAAATCCTTGAATGGCTTTTGACATAATCCCTTCCAGATAAAACGGTATTTAAATATTGTATGGTTGGTATTCAATGTATGGATATGAAAAACATATATACAAGAGCAGCATCATGCTAATAACAGACATTAGCATTGAATGCCGATGATACTTCATTTTTTCCAAAAAATTGCATCGGCAAGATCACAAAACAAGTTATTAATTAGTATTGTTAGATATTTGTATGAGATCACGGCTGATTATGGATATTGTTGGGGCACATCGTGTGGATGCTTCTCCCACTAACCCATCACGCACAGACCGGTTCAGCCCAGACTGCAAACTCATTGCCGCTGGGCTCAACGAAGTGGAAACGGCGGCCACCGGGGAAGTCGAATAGTGGGCGACTGATGGTGCCACCGTGTTGGCTCACCTTGGCTTGAGTCGCTTCAATATCCGCGCTGTAGAACACCAGCAGGGCGCCACCCTGAGCTGTCTGATTGCACTGATCCGCCCGATAGAATCCGCCATCCAGCCCCTCATCGGCAAAGGCGCTGTAGTCGGGGCCGTAATCAACAAACTGCCAGCCAAATACGGCCTGAAAGAAGGCTTTAGTCGCGGCGAGATCCTTGGCCGCAAACTCCACATAGTTCAGTTTTTCATGGGCTTTCATTCAGTTCGTCTCCCTCATCATCAGCATCGCTGGGCTCAGCAAGTTGCTCCCACGGGGTCAGTTTAAGCTGCTTGCGCCGTAGCCAGAGCCAGAGCCAGAGCCAAGATGCCATGATCAGGCCGAAGAATCCCGCAAACAGGGCTGTTTGGCGCAGGGCAAATAGCGGATCTATCCCCATGGGGTGCCAGCTGAAAAACCACATCATCATGCCCCAGACAAGACCAACGCTGATACCGAATGCCAGAACATTGGTTAGCCAGCCCTCATAGTGAGGCGGTTTAACTGGATAACCGAACCTGCGCAGCAGCCTGCACAGCGGGGGATTGTAGTTGGCATGCCATACCCCTTTGTTAGCCAGCTCCTGATGGGCGGCGGCCAGCCGTTCTTCAAATGTCATGGTATTCATCCTTGTGAAACAAGTGGTGCCATACGGTGCTTTTCAGGCTGCATTGTACTGACAAATCGCGGGTATGATGTGGGCTCGCGGTCACGTTCTTTCTCTGTATAAAAAAAGAACTGGCCTCACCGCACGCTTGCCAATCCACAGCGGCTGCGCCTATAAAGGCCTATTACTCTTGTCCGGATAACAGCAATGAAGACCCATTCTGATGAACTGACCCTGTTTGTGGCGGTGGTGGAGGCGGGCAGTTTTCGCCAGGCGGCGGAGAACCTCGGCATGGACAACTCGGTGGTGAGCCGTGGCATCAAGCGGCTGGAGGAGAAGCTCTCCACCGTGCTGCTCAATCGCACCACCCGCCGGGTCAGTCTGACCGAGGAGGGGAGCTGGTTCTATCAGCGGGCGGTGAAGATCCTGACCGAGATGAGCGAGGCGGAGGGGCATCTGCTGATGCGCCGGGAGCAACCCGAAGGGGTGTTGAGAGTCGATGCCGCTACCCCCTTTATTCTGCACCGGCTGGTGCCGATCATCGGCGAGTTTCGCCGCCGCTACCCTGCCATCGAGTTGCAGCTGCACAGCTCGGAGGGCTTTATCAATCTGATGGAGCGGCGGGTGGACATGGCCATCCGCATCGGCGAGCTGACCGACTCCTCCCTGCGTGCGCTGCCGCTGGGCCGTTCGCGGTTGCGGCTGCTGGCCTCTCCCGCCTATTTGAGCGAGCGCGGCACCCCGCGCCAACCGGCGGATCTGCTGAGCGGTCACGAGTTGCTTGGCTTTTTGCATCCCGATCACCTCAACCACTGGCCGCTGCTCAGTGCCGAGCAGGGGGATCGCTTTGCCATTACCCCCAGCCTGCGAGCCAGCAGCGGCGAAACCTTGCGTCAGCTGGCATTGGCGGGGCAGGGGATCGTCTGTCTGTCGGATTTCATGACCGGGCCGGATCGGGAGAGCGGCGCGCTGGTGGAGGTGCTGGCCCGCAGCAACAGCGGCGCCTCGCGCCCCATCAATGCGGTCTTCTACTCCGATGCCCAGCGGGATATCCGGCTGCGGGTCTGGCTTGATTTTCTGAAGGAGCAGCTGGGCAGCTATACCCTGTAGTTCAGGTTGGTTTGTGCGGTTTGTTTGAACGGTTCGTCGCTGCGGTTTGCTTAACGAAAAACAAGCCGCGCCTTCGTTGCGGCCCATCAGCATTAGCCTGGCGGCAGATAAGAAGACGGCCGACTTGAGGGTCTGCCGCCGGTTCGGGAAGGTGTGTGAGGTGAAGCGCAGTTAGCGGGGCAGTTTGCCCCATACCCGGCTGAGCAGGGCGCCGCCGATCACCGGCGGAATGGCCAGCAGCAGGGTCCACTGCCAGGAGAGGCCGCCGACGGTGGCGGCCAGTACGATACAGGTGAGCACCACCAGTTGGGCCACCATCATCAGGAAGGTGCCTTCGCGGGGGGTCAGGGTCTCTTTTTGAGTGGCGACGTGGGCTACGGGCGCTTTAGTGGTGGTCGGTTTCATGGCGATATCCCTCTGTTGAGTCTGATATCACTAAGCAATGGCCATTCCACATTTTTTCATGTTAATTATCAATGCTTTGTGAGTTTTTCGTTATTCCCGTTTCGAGAGCGCAGGCAAAATGATTTGCAAAATGAAAACGCCACCCTGTGGTGGCGTCTTGGTTATTGAGAGGGAGAGAGGGAAGCGCCGGGCCTAGCCAATCCGGTATTGGCGGATCTGCTCGTCGATGGCCTTGGCCAGTTCGAACAGTTCGCGGCTGGCGGCATTGCTCTCCTGCGCGTGTTCCCGCTGGTGTTCGGCCACCATGGCCAGCTCGTCGAGCGCCGTTCTGGCTTGCCCCATCTGTTGATTCTGCGCCTGCGCCAGCGCACTGATCTCGTTGATCTCGAGGGCGGTCTGGTTGATCTGGCTGGTGGCATCAACCAGCACCTCTCTGGCCTGATTCATCCGGTTGTATCCCTCTTCGCTCAGGTTGCGGGAGTCTGCCATCGAGCTGCTGGCCTGCCGGGTTCCCTCCTGCAGGCGCAAGATAAGATCCTGCACATCCTTGGTGGCGGTCTGGGTACGCACCGCCAGCTGGCGTACCTCATCGGCCACCACCGCAAAGCCCCGTCCCATATCCCCCGCCCGGGCCGCTTCGATGGCCGCATTGAGGGCCAGCAGGTTGGTCTGGTTCGAGACATCGCGGATGAGGTTCATGATCTGGGTGATGTTGTTGCTGTCTTTCACCACTTCATCGAGCAGGGCCGAGGAGCTGCTGATGCTGCTGCGCAAGGTGTCGAGTTGCGCGGCGCTCTGGGTCACATCCTGCTCGATGCTGAGCATATGGTTGGCGATGCGTTGGGTTACGTCGTTGACCCCTTCCGAGCGGCTGGCGATCTGCTCGGCGTTGTCGCCGATGGTGGTGACCACAGTGGTCAGCTCCTGAATGCTCTGGGCCTGCTGGCACGCTTCTCCTGCCAGTGCCTGGGCCTGCTGCATGGATTGGGACGACTGGGCGGAGAGGGCGCTCCCTGACTGCTGGAAGCGGGAGAAGCTCTGGTTCAGGCTCTGGATCAGCTGATTGAAACTCTGGGCCATCATTCCCAGCTCCGACTCGTCAGAGAAATCGAGGCGGGTCGCCAGATCCCGATCGGCGGTGATGTGGTGCATGCCATCGGCAGCCTGACGAATGGGGCGACTGATGGAGTGAGCCAGCCAGGCGGAGGCCAGCATGGCGATCCCGCCGATGGCGAGCGACACCATGATGATGAGCTGGCGGGATTCCTGCAGGCCCTCTTCCAGCTCGGCGCTGTTGATCTCGCCAATCAGCAGCCGGTTGAGGGTGGGGATGTAACGCACCGCGATGAGGTAGGTTTGCCCCTCCAGTGTTAGCGCCTCTACGGCCACCTGTTCCCGGGCATTGGGAATAAGCCGCTTGACGGTATCGAGGAAGGATTGCTGGTGGTGGGCGGCCCCTTCCACCTCCTGCTCGGGGTGGATCTCGATATTGCCCTCCATGTCCGCCAGATAGACCTGACCGCTCTTGCCGATCCGGTAGCCGCTGATGAGTTTGATCAGGGCGCTCATGTCGATGGAGGTGCCAGCCACCGCCAGGGTCTTGCCCTCGTGGGTGACGGCGGTGTTGATATAGAGGGAGGCGCGCTTGTCAAAATCCGAGATGTCGAGGTTCAGCTCATAGGGTTTGCTGCGTTTGAGAAAGCCGAAAAACCACCCATCTTTCGGGTCTGATTCGCTCAGCGATTTCTGGGCGGTGGGACCGCCGTTGAAGTTGATCAGGATGTTGCTCTGGCGGGGGGCGATAAAGACGTTGCCGCCGATCCGCCGTTGCAGATCCTGAAAGTAGCGCTCCATGGCGGGCCACTCTTGCTCTGGCATGCCAGTGGTCAGCCAGTCGATGACAAAACGGTTGCTGGCCAGCGCCTGCGCTTCGGTCAGGTGCTGGATAAGCTGGGCGGTCAGCTGGTTGGCAATGCGATCCACGCTGCTTGGCAGCTCGTAGCGTTCGACCCGCTGCTGGGCCTGACTGTGGGATATCTGCTCGAGGATCAAGGTGATGCAGCTGATGGCGATGGCCATCAGTATCGCTACGCCAGCGAGGATCCGGGTGCGGATCCCGAGCCCTGACCAGAGTGAGTGCAGTGTAAAACGGTGTATCGCCCTCTCCATATCGCTCTCCTCATAAATAAGGTCGCATATGCGACCCAGATGATGATTATAGATAGAGAACTCAATTGCGTTGTGATGGATGGTGACAACAGAGGGCGGCAGAAAAACAGGAGGGAGCAATGAGCGGGAAGGGGGCAGAAACCGGCAAGGGGGCAGAAACCGGCAAGGGAAAGCATAAAAAGAGAGGCCGACATTGCGGTCGGCCTCTCTGGGGTTTCTCTCAACGGAATGTCGGGTGCCCGATCAATCCTCTTCAGCCCAGCGGCGTGAACGCTCAACCGCTTTTTGCCAGCCGCTGTAACGTTTGGCGCGATCGTCTCTGTCCATCTGCGGGATGAACTCGCGGTCCACGCTGAACTTGTCTTCCAGCTCATCCGAGCTCTTCCAGAAGCCGACGGCCAGACCTGCCAGGAAGGCAGCGCCCATGGCGGTGGTCTCGATGCGGGTCGGACGTACCACCGGGGTGTGCATCATGTCAGCCTGGAACTGCATCAGGAAGTCGTTGGTTACGGCGCCGCCGTCGACTTTCAGCGCTGCCAGCTTGATGCCGGAGTCCTGCTGCATCGCATCCAGCACATCGCGGCTCTGATAGGCGATGGATTCCAGCGCGGCACGGATGATGTGGTTGCGGTTGGCACCACGGGTCAGACCAACCATGGTGCCGCGAGCATACGGATCCCAGTAGGGCGCGCCCAGACCAACGAAGGCCGGTACCAGATAGACGCCGTTGGTGTCACCCACCTTGGAGGCGAAGTAGTCGGTATCGCGGGCATCGTGGATGATCTTCAGCTCGTCACGCAACCACTGGATGGTGGCGCCGCCCATGAATACCGCACCTTCCAGCGCGTAGTTCACTTCCCCTTTCGGGCCGATGGCGACGGTAGTCAGCAGGCCGTTGCTGGAGCGAACCGGCTCGGTGCCGGTGTTCATCAGCATGAAGCAGCCGGTGCCGTAGGTGTTCTTGGCCATCCCTTTTTCAAAGCAGAGCTGGCCGAACAGGGCAGACTGCTGGTCACCGGCAATACCGGCGATGGGGATGCGGGAGCCGCCGCCACGGGTGGTGTAGCCGTACACTTCGGAAGAGGGTTTCACTTCCGGCAGCATGGACATGGGGATGCCCAGCTCGTCTAGCATCTTCTCGTCCCACTTCAGCTCGCGGATGTTGTAGAGCATGGTACGGGAGGCGTTGGTTGGGTCGGTGACGTGCACTTCGCCATTGGTCATCTTCCAGACCAGCCAGGTGTCGATGGTGCCGAACAGCAGCTCACCGTTCATCGCCTTCTCACGGGCACCTTCCACGTTGTCGAGGATCCACTTCACCTTGGTACCGGAGAAGTAGGCATCCAGCACCAGACCTGTGTTCTCGCGAACGTACTCTTCCAGACCGCGAGCTTTGAGCTCTTCGCAGATGGCGGCGGTGCGGCGGCACTGCCAGACGATGGCGTTGTAGATGGGCTTGCCGGTGGCCTTTTCCCAGACAACTGTGGTTTCACGCTGGTTGGTGATACCGATGGCGGCGATCTCTTCGCTGCGCAGGCCGGTCTTGGCCAGCACTTCGGTAAAGACAGAGGATTGGGTCGCCCAGATCTCCATCGGGTCGTGCTCTACCCAGCCCGCTTTCGGGTAGTGCTGGGTGAATTCGCGCTGGGAGGTACCGACAATGTTGGCATCCTGATCAAACACGATGGCGCGGGAAGAGGTGGTTCCCTGGTCCAGAGCGACGACATATTTCTTTTCAGCAGACATGATGTTCTCCACGTTTCTATTTTCCACGTTTTTATACGTTGGAGGGGGCCGCTCTTATGCGGCAGCCTCTTCTTTGGCGGTTTGGGTCGCTTGCTCGGTGGTGACGACACGGTTGCCCGGGACGCAGGGAGCCAGCACTTTGACATACAGAGCGGTACCAATCTGGGCGCCAACGATGGGACCAAGGATCGGAACCCAGAAGTAGGGGTTGTCACGACCACCGGTCAGGGCAACATCACCCCAGCCAGCAAAGAACGCGAACAGTTTCGGACCAAAGTCACGGGCCGGGTTCATGGCAAAACCGGTTAACGGGCCAAGGGAGGCACCGATCACCGCGATCAGGATGCCGATCAGCAGAGCGGCGGCGAAACCTTTGGGGGCGCCATTGTTGTTGTCACCCAGCGCCATGATGCCCAGCATCAGGACGGCGGTGATCACCAGCTCGACGGCGAAGGCTTGCATGTTGGTCAGCAGGGCATTGGGATAGGTGGAGAAGATCCCGGCGGTGCCGAGGCTCTCGACGCTGCCGCGCACCACGTTATGGGTCACTTCCCACTGGGTGAAAAGGTTACCATAAAGGAAGTAGACAAGGGCTGCGAAGCAGAAGGCACCGGCCATCTGGGCGATGATGTAGGGTACCACTTTGCGCTTGTCGAAACCGCAGAAGGTCATCAGCGCCAGGGTTACAGCCGGGTTCAGGTGAGCACCTGAAATGCCGCCGGTCACATAGATGGCGATGGCCACACCCAGACCCCAGGTAATGGAGATTTCCCACTGCCCGAAGTTGGCGCCTGCCAGCACCAGTGCCGCCACACATCCGACGCCGAAAAATATCAGCAGGCCGGTTCCGATAAACTCGGCGATGCACTCGCCAAGCAGGGTATTGGGTCTTTGTATGCTCATACTTTTGTTCCTTATATCCACCCGTAGAGGTTTGATGTTCCGTTTTATCTTTTTGTGTCTATCCGTTGCCGCCGAAAACGTTTCCTTGTTGTTTTTGCGTCTTGCGCAAACGTCATGCTCGTTTGCGCTCGTTATCGGTCGTGACAGAAAATAACCCTTCCCAATAATTTCACCATCCCCCCTCCATAGGAAATGTGGACAAGATCCCACTCATTGCTAAGAAAATGTGACGTAAAGCATCTTGATAACCGCCAGTTACCACTTAGGGGGTAGCTTGCAACCCTTGCCACACAAGGGTTGGCGCTTGCTGAGCGATTTCTCATTTGGAGCTTTTTTTTGTAATAAAACTGCAATATTTGAGCATGCATCACAGATTAAATGAGCGCATATGAGCACAATGGGCTCGCTTACGAATTAGTGGACTCACATGATTCGTTGGAATGGTCAGGGCATCCTCAACCGCCCATAACAACAATAAGGAAGCAGAACATGCTTAGTCTCTTCAGGCCTGCGGCGCACATCGACAGGCTCCCGGCTGACAAGGTCGACCCCTTCTACAAACGCATGCGTTGGCAGGTGTTTTTCGGGATCTTCTTCGGTTACGCCGGCTACTATCTGGTACGGAAAAACTTCAGCCTAGCGATGCCCTATCTGATCGAGCAGGGCTTCTCCCGTGGTGATCTCGGTTTCGCGCTCTCCGGGGTCTCCATCGCTTACGGTTTGTCCAAGTTCCTGATGGGGAACGTCTCTGACCGTTCCAACGCCCGTTACTTCCTCTCCGCCGGTCTGCTGCTCTCGGCTGCCATCATGTTCATGATGGGTACCATGCACTGGGCCACCTCCAGCATTGCCATCATGTTTGTGCTGTTGTTCCTGAACGGTTGGGCACAGGGCATGGGCTGGCCGCCCTGCGGTCGCACTATGGTGCACTGGTGGTCACAGAAAGAGCGCGGCGAAGTGGTTGCGGTCTGGAACGTGGCTCACAACGTGGGTGGCGGCATGATTGGCCCGCTGTTTATCCTCGGGATGGGCTGGTTCAACGACTGGCGCAGCGCCTTCTATGTGCCTGCGGCTGCGGCGGCCGCCATCGCGGTGATCGCCTTCTTCGTGATGCGTGATACCCCGCAATCGGTCGGTCTGCCTCCCATCGAGGAGTACAAGAACGACTATCCGAAGGATTACAACGAGAGCCACGAGCAGGAGTTCTCCGCCAAGGAGATCTTCGTCAAGTACGTGCTGCACAACAAACTGCTGTGGTACATCGCGATCGCCAACGCTTTCGTTTACCTCATTCGTTACGGTGTGCTGGACTGGGCGCCAACCTACCTGAAAGAGGCCAAGCACTTCACCGTCGACAACTCCTCCTGGGCTTACTTCCTCTACGAGTGGGCCGGTATTCCGGGCACCCTGCTGTGTGGCTGGATCTCTGACAAGATGTTCCAGGGCCGCCGCGCCCCGGCCGGTATCCTGTTCATGGTGCTGGTCACCCTGGCTGTGCTGGTTTACTGGTTCAACCCGGCCGGCAACCCGACCATCGACATGATGGCGCTGGTGGCAATCGGCTTCCTGATCTACGGCCCTGTCATGCTGATCGGCCTCTATGCTCTTGAGCTGGCACCGAAGAAAGCAGCCGGTACTGCGGCAGGTTTCACCGGTCTGTTCGGTTATCTGGGCGGCGCCGTGGCAGCCAACGCCATGCTGGGTTATACCGTTGACCACTTCGGTTGGGATGGCGGCTTCATGGTGCTGACCGTCTCCTGCGTGCTCTCCATCATTCTGCTGGCGATGACCCTCAAGCATGAGAACATTGCCGTTGCGGCCAAGAAAGCGGCTGCCCATAAGGCATAAAACGTGATCCTCAGCTTATTGATCCCAAAGGGGATCAGGTAAACTGCCAAAAGGCCCCGCATCTGCCGGGGCCTTTTTTCGTTTCATCATCGGAGTGCAAGCGTGAAGCAAACCCAACGACATCTGGAGATCCTGGACGTCCTGACGCGGCAGGGATTTGTCTCGACCGACGATCTGGTGACCCACTTTGACGTCAGCCCCCAGACCATTCGCCGGGATCTGAACGATCTCGCCGAACAGAACAAGATCCGGCGCCATCACGGCGGTGCCTCCCTGCATTCGAGTACCGTCAATACCGCCTACAGCGCCCGTAAAGTGATGCAACTCAAGGAGAAAGAGCGCATCGCCCGCGAGGTAGCGGCCAATATTCCCGACGGCTCATCGCTCTTTATCGACATAGGTACCACCACCGAGGCGATTGCCCGTGCCCTGCTCGATCACCGCGAGCTGCGCATCGTCACCAACAACCTCAACGTGGCCAGCATTCTGACGGCCAAGGATGACTTCACCGTCATCATTGCCGGCGGCGAGATCCGCAACCGCGATGGCGGCATCGTGGGGGAGGCGACCCGCGACTTTATCGGTCAGTTTCGCATGGACTATGGTGTCATCGGGATTTCGGGGATCGACAACGACGGCTCCCTGCTCGATTTCGACTATCACGAGGTGAAGATTGCCCAGGCCATCATCGCTCACTCCCGTCAGGTGTTCCTGGCCGCCGACCACACCAAGTTCGGTCGCAATGCCATGGTCAATCTGGGCAATCTCAGCCAGATCCACGCCCTCTTTACCGATCAGGAGCCACCGGAAAAGCTGACGCGATTGATGGCGCAACACCAGATCGCCTGCCACATCTGCTGACGGCGAAACACGCCAAGGCTGTGCCGGTCGCCCGTTAGGGCGGCCTCCTTTCTCTCCCCCATCCCTGCACCCTTCTCACCCCTTTATAGGTATTGCAAAAACCACTATTCAATCTGGTTTTTTTGGCTATTAACCCGCCGATTTTGGCCCGACGCCATTCGGTCACTTGCCGTACCACTTTTGCCACCTCTGGCGGGCTGTGGCGATCACACTTTCGCCATAAAATGTTCGTTTGTTGTATTTTCATGTTCTAAAATGAGCGAAATCAAACATTGCTGTTATAGCAATCATAAAAATGAAAGTAGGTGAACATGAGCGAACATTATGATCTGGTCGTCGTCGGTGGCGGCATCAACGGGGTCGGCATCGCAGCCGATGCGGCAGGACGGGGTCTGAAGGTTGCCCTGTTTGAGGCGCAAGATCTCGCCTCTGCCACCTCGTCCAACTCCAGCAAGCTGATCCACGGCGGTTTGCGCTATCTCGAACATTACGAATTCCGGCTGGTGAAAGAGGCGTTGGCGGAGCGTGAGGTGCTGCTCGGTATGGCGCCTCACATCGCGCGTCCCATGCGTTTTCGCCTGCCGCACCGTCCGCACCTGCGTCCGGCCTGGATGATCCGCGCCGGTCTGTTCCTCTATGACAATCTGGCCAAGCGCGACAAGCTCAAGGGGAGCTGTGGCGTGCGCTTCCTGCCGCAAGATGGCTTGACCGCGGGGATCAACAAGGGGTTTGAATATTCCGATGCTTGGGTCGACGACGCCCGGTTGGTGGTGCTCAACGCCATGATGGCCCGTGACAAGGGGGCCGACGTGCAGACCCGCACCCGCTGCATCAAGGCGGTGCGCGGTTCCAAACACTGGACGCTCACTTTGGAGCGGGAAGGGGGCGAGCAGTTCACCGTCACCTGCCGTGGTCTGGTCAATGCGGCGGGCCCCTGGGTCAAGACCTTCTATGACGAGAGCCTGCACGAGAAATCCCCCCGCGGCATTCGCCTTATTAAAGGCAGCCACATGATAGTGCCGCGCATCCATGAGCGCGAAGAGGCCTATATCCTGCAAAACGAAGACAACCGCATTGTCTTCGTCATCCCTTATCAGCAGGACTACTCCCTCATCGGCACCACGGATGTGGAGCACCACGGCAGTCCGCGGGAAGCGAAGATCAGCGAGGCCGAAATTACCTACCTGTGCAAGGTGGTCAACGCCCACTTCACTCGCCAAATTGCGCCGAAAGATGTGATCTGGACCTATGCCGGGGTGCGCCCGCTCTGTGATGACGAGTCAGACTCGCCGCAAGCGGTGACCCGCGACTACACCCTCGAACTCTCTGGCGAGTCTGACGGTGCGCCGCTCTTGTCGGTGTTTGGCGGCAAGCTCACCACCTATCGCAAGCTGGCGCAGGCCGCCTGCAACAAGCTCAAGCCTTGGTTCAGCCAGATGGGGGATGACTGGACGGCGACCAGCCGTCTGCCCGGCGGCGAGTTTGACTGCTCGGTGCGCGAGCTGGCCCGCGCCTTTGCGCTGGAGTTTGACTGGCTCGATGATCGCAGCGCCCTGCGTATTGCCGAGGCCTATGGCGCCCATGCCCGTCTCTGGCTGAAAGAGGATCGCGGCATTCACTTCGGTGGTGGCCTGTACGAGTCTGAGGTGCGCTATCTCATCGAGCGGGAGTGGGCCTGTTCACTGGATGATATCCTCTGGCGCCGCAGCAAGCTGGGGCTGCGCCTGAACGAGTCAGAGCAGCAGATGCTGCAGATCTGGCTCGACCAATACCATCAGGCTCTGCGCAAGGCGAGCTGATGTGTGACGGTGGGCAGTGCGCTGCTGCCCACCGCTTTCCACCGAAAATATGCAACAAACCTCTGATAGAACAATTACCTACACACAATAATAAAGAGCATCACATATGAAAAAACTCGCCGTTTCCCTCATCGCCTTGAGCCTTGGGGCATCCCTCTCATTACCCGTGTTGGCTGCCGATGAAGGCAAGGTGGTGATCGCCCACCGTGGCGCTTCCGGCTACCTGCCCGAGCATACCCTGGAGTCCAAGGCGCTGGCCTATGGCATGGGGGCTGACTATCTGGAGCAGGATCTGGTGATGACCAAGGATGACCAGCTGGTGGTGATGCACGATCACTTCCTCGATGGCATCACCGATGTGGCGGCGCGCTTCCCTGGCCGTGCCCGTCCGGACGGTCGTTACTATGTGGTGGATTTTACCCTGGATGAGGTGCGTTCCCTGCGTATGACCGAGCCGTTCCAGCTGGTGGATGGCAAGCAGGTGCCGGTTTATCCGGCCCGCTTCCCGCTCTGGAAGTCAGACTTCAAGATCCATACCTTCCAGGAGGAGATCGAGATGATCCAGGGGCTCAACAAGAGCACCGGCAAGAACATCGGCATTTATCCGGAGATCAAAGCACCCTGGCTGTTCCGTCACGAAGGTAAGGATATTTCCAAGGCGGTGCTGAAGGTGCTCAAGGAGTACGGCTACACCGGGAAGGATGACAAGGTCTATCTGCAGTGCTTCGATGCCGATGAGCTCAAGCGCATCAACAGCGAACTGATGCCCGCCATGGGTATGGATCTGAAACTGGTGCAGCTGATGGCAGAGACCGACTGGAACGAGACCATGGTCTACGACGCCAAGGGCAAGGCTACCCCCTACAACTATGACTGGATGTTCAAGCCGGGGGCGATGAAAACCATCGCCAGCTATGCCGAAGGGATTGGCCCGTGGAAACCGATGATCGTCACCGAGCCGGGCACTTTGGGCAAACCGGTCTTCACCGGTATAGTAAAAGAAGCCCATGCGGCGGGCCTGAAAGTTCACCCCTATACCTTCCGTCAGGATGAGGGGCAGATCCCGGCCTATGCCAAGGACTTCACCGATCTACTTAATATCTTCCTCTATCAGGCCGATGTGGATGGGGTGTTCAGCGACTTCCCCGACAAGGCGGTGGCCGTCATCAAGGCCCATCAAGAGGCGGCCAAATAGCACTCTGGCGCCATTTGAATGCAAAGCGAGGCCAATTGGCCTCGCTTTTTGTTTCAGGTTCCCGCAACGGGAGTGTGCGTCCTGTCAGAAAATAGCCAGATCACGTCATGGTGTGCCGGATCTGCATCATTTTACGCAGTTTTTACGTAGCAGATCGCTGGCATGAAATCGGCAGAGCGGTTAGTCTAGCGGCGTTGAACCAACCCCATGAGGTACAGATGAAAACCGTATTGCGTTTTAGCCTGCTGGGCGCCTTGTTGCTGGGTGGCCATGCCTTCGCCGCCGAGCCGAAAAAATTTGATATCAGCATGTTCCCAGCCGCTGACGTGAATCAGGAACGTGTGGTGATCCGCCTGCCTGAAGTCGAAAAAGAAGCCGACATGATGGTCGAGCTGCAGGTCGGCAAAAAGATGATGGTTGATTGCAACGTACCGCGTTTTGCAGGCAACCTGGAACAGCACAGCGTCAAAGGCTGGGGCTACAACTACCTGAAACTGGGCAAAGTCTCCGACCCCATCAGCACCCTGATGATGTGCCCGGATAACCAGCAGAAAGAGACCTTCGTCCAGATCTACGGTCAGGGCTTCTTCGTGAACTACAACTCAAAACTGCCGTTCGTGATTTACGTGCCGCAGGAGTATGAAGTGCGCTACCGTCTGTGGCGTGCCGACAACCTGGCCCAACCGGCCATGATTGAGTAAGCATGTTTGAACCATAGGTTCAGCTGGTTCACCTGATGTGATAAATAAAGCGCCGTATGGCGCTTTATTTTTGCCTGCACAGTCCAAAAAGTGACGTGCAAATTGGCTGCACGTTTACATAAGTTTATTATTTATCAACGTTTTTTGTGCGTTATGCCACAAAATCGGCGTCAGCGATGGGGCAAAGTGACTTCGATAAAAGATATTTATTAACATAGTGAGAAAATTGATTTTGCACTCGGCGATGGCCTGATGATACTTGCCCGCAAAGGTCAAACTAACCAGAAAAAAGAGCACTATGAGCTTCGAATCAGACAAGCGTTTCAACGACTTCAAACATTTTCCCCGTGGCCTGCGTCGCAGTGGTGAATTCACTGTGGCCGAAGCGGACAGTCTGGAAAAGTATGGTACCGCCATGCTGGCACTCTACCAGGGCAACCTTGCACCCCGTGACGATGTCGAGTCAGCCTTCGTCGAGCAGGTCAAATCCGGCGAAGCCGGTGCCAACCCCCATGCCAAGGTGTGGTTCAAATACCTCAAGGTGATCGGTCCCAAGCGCGTTCATCGCCTCTGCACCGTCGTTGGCGGCGCCAGCGAAGAGAGCAGCGGTGGCGGCAGCTTTGATGTCGGTGGTGGCAGCGGCGGTGGCAGTGACGAGTCCATCGATTAATGGATACCGAGCTGCTTCGGACCTTTATCGAGGTGAGCAAGACCCGGCATTTTGGCCGGGCTGCTGAAAATCTCTACCTGACCCAGTCGGCGGTGAGTTTCCGGATCCGCCAGCTAGAGCAGCAACTGGGTGTCAGTCTGTTTGCCCGTCATCGCAACAACATCCGCCTGACCGCCTCCGGTGAGCGTCTGCTGCCCTACGCAGACGCCATCTTGCACACCCTTGGTCGCGCCAAGCAGGATGTGGCGCTCTCGCCGGGATTCAGCCAGCAGTTGGCTATCGGCGCGCCCGCGGTGTTCTGGGAGCTCGATTTCAACGACTGGCTCAATCATATCTATGCGCTGGCGCCCGGTTTGGCGGTGCGGCTGGAAACAGCCTCCCGCGAGCACCTCTGCCGCCAGTTGCTGGAGCGTTCCCTCGATCTGGCCCTGCTCTCCGAACCCACCAAGATCGACGAGATTGCCCTGCATCCCATCGGTGAGCTGGTGTTCGAGCTGGTGAGCCGGGATCCGGCTGCCAATGCGGACAACCTGATGCAGATGCCGCACATCCACCTCGACTGGGGCACCAGCTTCGAGCCGCAACCCAGCCGCTTGCAGAGCCTGCAAAAGACCCCGGTGCTGCACTCCAGCTCAGCCAGCATGGCGTTGCAGTTCGTGCTGGCCAACGGTGGTGCTGCCTACCTGCCACGGCGGATGGTCAGCCCCTTCCTCGAGAAGGGGGCGCTCCATCTGGTGGAGGGGGGCCAGCCGCTGAGCCGCCCGCTCTATCTCGCCTATCTGGAGAAATCCGATCGCCGGGAGCTGATCGATCAGTTGCTGACCCTGCCACTGGGTTGGCACGATGCCGAGCTGCGTCTCAACGTCGAATAAGCGTCGAGTGTTATCTAAGGAAGAGCCCACCCCACGGTGGGCTCTTCTGTTTGGGGAAAATTGCAGGGAGCGAGGTCACGTAATTGGCGCGGGAGGCTTGGCGTCATCGGCCTGTAACGGTACCTTTTCAGGCTGTTTATCCGATTGAGCACTGACAGGGATGGATTGTAATTGATCGACTTTAGTCACCCCGAATGGCGGGCGCTGGCGCAGCAGTTGCTGAGCCACTCACCTGTGGTGATCCGTGGCCGCCAGTGGCAACCGCTGGTGGGCCTGCTCAAGGATAACCAGCTGCTGCTCGCCCATGGCAGCCACAGCTATGAGCTCACCCCGGCCGGGCGGCGCTATCTCACCCGCGAGCTGATGCTGGCCGAGATCGCCACCGCTCCTCCCGAGCCCGAGGAGTGGTTGCATGCTCAGGGCTGGCAATTGGGGGAGCAGATCAACGAACGGGTGCTGGCGGCGCTCTATCGCAAGAGCGAGGTGAACTTCACCCCCAACGAGCAGATCGATTTCGAGGACAAGGGGATCCGGCTCTGCGCCGATCAGCTGTTGCGCTTGCGCGCAGCCCAGCCGTTCAGCCTCTTTTTTAGCGGCGGCACCCTGATCGACGCAGGCCCTTGGTTGCAGGCGCTGGGGGAGGTGGCCCTGCCCGAGCGCACCCTGGCGGGTCTTGGCAAGATCCTGTGGGGGGAGGGGAGTATCGAGCGGGTGATCACCACAGACAGCGTCGGCGCCTTTGCCGAGATGCCCCTTGATGCTGGCACCTTGCTGGTGTGGGCTCCCCCATCGGCTCCTCTGGCCTTGCAGCAGGTGGTGGCCGCCTTGCCCCCCAATGTGCTGTGGAGTCATCTCACCGCCCTCGACCCTGCCGGGGTGGATCGGCTGCAGGCGCTGGCCCAGCGCTTGGGTCGTCCGGCCAGCTGGTGGCTGCCCCGTGATCTGGCCCCCATTCTCAGTGCGTATGCCCAACCTTTGACCGAGGCTAGGCCGTGGGAACCGAGCCGGATCCCCAAGTCATTGTTAGCAGTTTGTAGCGGTTTGGTTGAGTCCAATGGTGGCTTGTCGGCCGAGGTGTGCGCACTGGCGCCAGCGTGGCATGCCGTTGGTTGAAATTGGTCTGAAAGCGAGCCAAAAAGCGGTTTTCCCTCATTGAACGCGGTGATATAAAGAGTTGACGAAGCGCTCGCCAGATGAGCGCTTTTGTTTATCAAGCCGCTTTGCCACCCAACGAACTCAACGGAATACAGGGAATACCATGTTTGAAAAGGTTGTTGCCGCCCCAGCGGATCCGATCCTGGGCCTGACCGAAGCCTTCCGCGCTGACTCTCGCAGCCACAAGATCAATCTGGGCGTAGGGATCTACAAGGACGAGTCCGGTGCCACCCCCATTCTTCACTGTGTCAAGAAAGCCGAGCAGAAGCTGCTGACCGACGAGAAGACCAAGAACTACCTCGGTATTGAAGGCAATATCGAATATGGCCGCATCGTGCAGCAACTGCTGTTCGGGCAGCACTCTGCGCTGGTTGCCAGTGGCCGTGCCAAGACAGCCCAAGCGCCGGGCGGTACCGGTGCCCTGCGTATCGCGGCCGAATTCGTGGTGCGCAACGGTCTGGCCAAGACCATCTGGATTTCCGATCCCACCTGGGCCAACCACGTCAGCGTGTTCCAGGCCGCGGGCCTGACCGTCAAGTGGTACAAGTACTACGACGCCGCCACCAAGGGACTCGACTTTGCCGCTATGCAGGCCTCGCTGGCCGAAGTGCAGCCGGGTGAGCTGGTGCTGCTGCACGGTTGCTGCCACAACCCGACCGGTATCGACCCCACTAGCGATCAGTGGCGCGCACTGGCCAAGCAGAGTGCGGCCGCCGGCTGGTTGCCGCTGTTTGACTTTGCCTATCAGGGTTTTGCCCGTGGTATCGAAGAGGATGCCGAAGGTCTGCGCATCTTCGCCGAGTGCCATGACGAGCTGCTGGTGGCGAGCTCTTTCTCCAAGAACTTCGGCCTCTATAACGAGCGGGTCGGCGCCTTCACGCTGGTCAGCGCGACCAAGGAGATCGCCGATGTGGCCTTCACTCAGGTCAAGACCGTGATCCGTGCCAACTACTCCAACCCGCCGTCACACGGTGCCGCTGTGGTCACCGCCGTGGTGAGCGATCCGGCTCTCTATGCCGAGTGGGTCGAAGAAGTGGCCGCCATGCGGGTGCGTATTCGCGAGATGCGCGAATTGCTGGTAGAGAAGCTGGCTGCCCTCGGCGTGAGCCAGGATTTCAGCTTTATCCGCGAGCAGAACGGCATGTTCTCCTTCTCCGGCCTCACCAAGGATCAGGTGGAGCGCCTCAAGAGCGAATTTGCCATCTACATCGTCGGCTCAGGCCGGATCAGCGTCGCCGGTATTACCCGCGCCAATATCGATCCCCTGTGCGAGGCCATTGCCAAGGTGCTGTAATCGCATCGCCTGATGCTCTGGCACTATGCAGCACTATGCCATGAAAAAGCCCGTCACCTTGGTGACGGGCTTTTTTGATCGCCAACGGCTGATCGTCAAACGATGGGAAGGTGGGCTCACTGGTGGCGGGCACCTTGCCACAGTTTGCGCAGTTGCAGCAGCAGCGCGGTCAGGGCGCCGCCGCTCAGGGCGGTGAGTACCGCCAGCAGCAGGCTGCCGAGCAGGAAGGGGGGCACCAGGGTCGCAGCCTCCTGCTCCAGCCAGTGGAGGGTCCAGTTGAGGTGGAAAGGCTCCGGCGTCTGGTGCAGTACCAGACAACCGGTGCGATAGGCGTAGAGATACATGAACGGCAAAGTCAGCGGATTGTTGAACCAGACCGCCAGCAGCGCCAGCGGCAGGTTGAGGCTGAATGCCAGCGCCAGACCGACTGCGATGAGCGAGTGCATCGGGATGGGGAACCAGCAGGCGAAGATCCCGGCCGCCACCGCGCCGCTCAGGGCGCGGGTGCCCCCTTGCCAGAGGGCAGGGGCAAGCAGTCGCTCACCAAACAGGGCAAACCACTTCTGCTGGCGCAGGGTATCGGGATCGAGCTTGAAGCGGGCAAACCAGCGACTCAGCATGGGCGGGCCATCTTGCGTTTTTGCCACTGGCGCACCGTGCTGATCCGCCAGAAGGTACGGATCAGGGTGTAGCCGATAAGGGAACTGAGCAGGGCCAGGATCAGCGAGCCCAGCAACAGCGGCGGTGCCACTGTGCCCAGTACCGAGACCAGCCACTCCCAGGTGAACTCAATCTCTATCTGCTGCGCCGAATGTCCCAGCAACTGGCAACCTACCAGATAGGCGCCATAGAGCAGGGGCGGCATGGTAAAGGGGTTGGAGAGCCAGACCAGCGCCACCGAGAGCGGCAGATTGACCCGGCACAGGATGGCGCCACCGGCGGCCAGCAGCATCTGGCAGGGGAGCGGCACCCAGGCCATGAAGAGGCCCACCGCAAATGCCCCGGCAGCCGAGCGGCGGTTGAGGTGCCAGAGGTTGGCATCGAGCAGCAGTTTGCCGAACAGCCGCAGGTGCTTGTGTTCTTTCAGGGTTTGCTGATCGGGCATCCAGCGTTTAATGAGTCGTTTGGGCATATTGAAACCTTGCTAAATACTTGCTCCATGGATCTACGTCTGTTGTCGTTTGCCCTGGGGGCAAGCTCCTCACTGCTCTGGCCATGGTTACCTTCACTCGCATGGGGGGGCCTGTTGCTGTCTCTGCTGATCCCCCTTGCATATTGCCGTGCCTGGCGGTGGCTGTTTCTCCTGCTCGGCATCCTCTGGATGCAGGCCAATCTTGCCTATCGGCTGGCCTGGCTGGAGCGGTTGGGCGATCAGACGAGCCACATGATAACCGCAGAGCTGCAAAGTGCAGAGCCCGAGGGGGATAAATTTGTCCGGCTGCTGCTGCGGGTGAGCACCCTCGACGAGCAACCGGTGACACCTGAGCCCCTGATCCGGGTCAATGCCTATCAGGCATTACCCGCCATGACAGTGGGCAGCCGTATCACCCTGGTGACCTCGTTGAAACCGGCTCACGGTCTGGCCAACGAGGCGGGGCTGGATGGGCGGCGTCTGCTGCTGGGCAAGGGGATCACCGCCACCGGCAATTTGCGCCGGGTGATAGATATTCAACAGGCACCTGCGGGGTGGCGCGAACGCTGGTTGGGCGCGGCGACCGAGAGTTGGCGTCCGCTTGATTATGCTCCCTTGCTGGCGGCGCTCACTTTTGGCGAGCAGAGTGGCATCACGGATGCCCAGTGGGAGCTGTTTCGCGGCAGCGGCCTGACCCATATCATCGCCATTTCAGGGCAGCACATTGCGCTGGTGGCGGTGCTCGGGTGGTGGCTGGGCAGGTTGTTTGGCCTGCGCGGCGCCATCATCACCTCCCTGCTGTTTGCCGCCGTCTACAGCGCGTTGGCAGGGTTTGCGGTAGCCACCGAGCGGGCCCTGATCATGGTGCTGGTGTGGAGTGTGCTGCGCTGGAGTCGGCGGGAGTGGCCGGCCTGGCGCATCTGGCTGTGGGCCTTTGTGGTATTGACCCTCTGGGATCCCTTCGCCCTCTATTCGGCCGGCTTCTGGCTTTCGTTTCTGGCGGTGGCCATCTTGCTGCTGGTGGGATATGTCCACGACAAGCCGGGGCTCTGGCAGATCCAGCTCTGGCTGTTGCTCGGTCTGCTGCCGCTGCAACTGGCGTTGTTTGAGGGGATAGCGCCCCTTGCCATGGTGATCAACCTGTTGGCTGTGCCGCTCTTTTGTATCGCCATCATCCCGCTGGCCCTGATCGGTGTGCTGCTGGCGCCGCTCTCCACCTCGCTTGCCTATGTCCTGTTCTGGCTGGCGGATCTGGGGCTCGGGTGGGTGCTGACGATCCTGAATTGGCTTTCCGATCAACTGCAACTGTGGTGGCCACTACCCGGCTGGTGGCTGCCACTCTGCACCTTGCTGTTGCTGCTCTGGTTCGCCGCGCAGTGGCGCCCGGCACGCGGGCTCTGGCTACCGGGTCTGTGTGCGCTGTTATTGGCGCTCTGGCCAACGCCTGTCCGCTGGCAACTGCGTGTGCTGGATGTGGGGCAGGGGCTGGCGGTGCTGATCAGCAAGGGGGAGCGTGCCATCCTTTATGACACCGGTGATCGCTATCCCGGAGGCTACAACATGGCGGATGCGGTGATCCTGCCCCAGCTAAGCCATTTGGGGATCCGGGTGATTGATCGCCTCATCATCAGCCACAAGGATCGGGACCATGCCGGCAATCGCAAGCGACTGCTCAGCGCCATGCCGGTGCGTCACGAGCTCTCCTCTTATCCCTTCAGTGAGGGAACGACGCTCTGCCAGCGTGGGCAACAGTGGCGCTGGCAGGGGCTCTCGTTTGCAGTGCTCTGGCCAGAACGCCCCGGTGGCGGGCGCAATAACGATGGCTGCGTGGTGCGCATCAGCGATGGCGAGCGCAGCGTGCTACTGAGCGCAGATATCGAGCGGCAAGCCGAGCAGCGGCTGGTGGCGCTGGAGGGGGAGGGGTTGGCCAGCACCTTGCTGGTGAGCCCCCATCATGGCAGTCGCACCTCCTCCACGCCCCCTTTTGTTGCGGCGGTAGCGGCGCAGGAGGTGATCCACAGCGCCGGCTTTATGAATCAGTGGGGCTTTCCCCGTCCCGATGTAGTGGCCCGCTATCGGGATGCCCGCCAGTGGATCACCGGTCAGCAAGGGGCGATGCTGGTCGAACCCACCGCAGCGGGCTTGAGCGTCACCGCCGAGCGAGATCTGGGGCCTTGGTACCGGCGCAGTGGCGAGTGGTGGAGACCGCGAGTGTGGTTTGAGCAATAATCCGCCATTTCTGCCGTGTAGGAATGCGATATAGGTGGCGGCGCTTGGTGTAAGCCTGCGCTTTGGCTAGAATAGCCCGTCATTTCCATTACTAACGGCTATTCATGCAACAAGAAACCTCACAAGAGAGCTGGCCAGTATTCAAACGCCTGCTCGGTTATGTCCGTGATCGCAAGCTGGGCCTGGTCGGTGGCATCATCGGGATGCTGGGCTACGCCGCCGTGGATACCACCTTTGTCTACTCCATCAAGCCGCTGATCGATCAGGGCATCAATGGCAACGACAGCACCGTTCTGAAATGGATGCCCTTCTTCGTCCTCGGCATCGTGGCCCTGCGCGGTGTCGCCAACTTTCTCTCCAACTACTGCATGGCCTGGGTCGGCAACCACGTTGTGATGCGTCTGCAACAGCAGGTGTTCAATCACATGGTGGCAATGCCGATGAGCTTCTTCGACCGTCAGAACACCGGTCATCTGCTCTCCAAGGTGACCTATGACGCCAGTCAGGTCTCCTCGGCGGCGAGCACCACGCTGGTGACCCTGGTGCGGGAAGGGGCGACCGTGGTCGGCCTGCTCGGCCTGATGTTCTGGCACTCCTGGCAGCTGTCGGTGATTTTCCTGGTGGTTGGCCCACTGGTGGGGGTCATCATCGGCCTTATCAGCCGCCGTTTCCGCCAGATCAGCCGTCACATCCAGCAGGCGGTAGGGGATATCACCACCTCCACCGAGCAGATGCTCAAAGGGCACAAAGAGGTGCTGATGTTTGGTGGCCAGAAGGTGGAAGAGAAACGCTTCTTCCAGGTCAGCAACAACATGCGCCAGCAAACCATGAAGATGGTCGCCGCCGATGCCATCGGCAGCCCTGTGGTGCAGATGGTGGCCTCCATCGCGCTGGCTGCCTTCCTCTATGTAGCTACCATCGACAGTGTGCGCAGCGAGCTGACTGCCGGTACGTTTACCGTCATGATCACCTCCATGATGATGCTGCTCAAGCCGCTGAAAAGCCTGACCGACGTCAACAACCAGTTCCAGCGGGCCATCACCGCCTGCCACAGCCTGTTTGGCCTGCTCGACAGCGAGCCGGAGCAGGATACCGGTACCCGCACTCTGGAACGTGCCCGCGGCGAGATCGAGTTTCGCAACGTCACCTTTACCTACCCGACCAAGGACACCCCGGCGCTGCACAACGTCAGCTTCAAGGTGGAGGCGGGTAAATCGGTGGCGCTGGTGGGCCGTTCCGGCTCTGGCAAGAGTACCATTGCCAGCCTGTTGACCCGTTTCTACGACATCGATCAGGGCGAGATCCTGCTGGACGGCATCAACATCCGCGAATATAAGTTGAGCGAGCTGCGCAAGCAGTACGCGCTGGTCTCCCAGCATGTCCACCTGTTCAACGACTCGGTGGCCAACAACATCGCCTACGCGGCAGAAGACAAATACAGCCGCGACCAGATCGTGCAGGCCGCCCGTATCGCTCACGCCGACGAGTTCGTCAGCAAGATGAGCAACGGGTATGACACTGTGGTTGGCGAGAACGGTGCATCCCTCTCCGGTGGTCAGCGCCAGCGTGTTGCCATTGCGCGGGCTCTGCTGCGCGATGCGCCTGTTTTGCTGCTAGATGAGGCCACCTCGGCTCTCGATACCGAATCCGAGCGCCACATTCAGGCGGCCATCGACGAGCTTTGCAAGGCGCGAACCTCGCTGGTGATCGCCCACCGTCTCTCCACCATCGAGAAGGCAGACGAGATCCTGGTGATCGACGAAGGCCATATCGTCGAGCGCGGAAACCACGAAGCATTGATGGAGCAGCGCGGCACCTATGCCCAGCTGCGCGCCATTCAGTTTGGCAACGCGGGAAGCAAGGCCTGATGCTGGAACGGCTCTGGTATCGCAAAAGTGGCTGGCGCTGGTTGCTGGCCCCCTTTGCCCTGCTGTTTGCCATCATCAGCGGCAGTCGCCGCTACGCCTATCGTCACGGCTGGCGCAAGGGGTATCGCTCCTTCTTGCCGGTGATCGTGGTGGGCAATATTTCGGTCGGGGGCAACGGCAAGACGCCGGTGGTGGTCTGGCTGGTGGAGCAGTTGCAAGCCCGCGGCTATCGCCCCGGGGTGGTGAGCCGTGGTTATGGTGGCAAGGCGCCCCATTACCCCTATCGTCTGGATGAGACCAGCACCACGGCGCAGGCCGGAGATGAGCCGGTGCTGATTGCCCGGCGCTGCGGTTGTCCGGTGGTGGTAGCCCCGAAACGGGCCGACGCGGTACGACTGCTGGAGCAGAGCGGTGAGGTGGATATCATCATCACCGACGATGGTCTGCAGCACTATGCGCTGGCCCGCGACATCGAGCTGGTGGTGGTGGACGGAGCGCGCCGTTTCGGCAATGCCTGCTTGCTGCCCATGGGGCCGCTGCGCGAGCCGGTCACTCGTCTCAAACGGGTGGACGCCATCATCTGCAACGGCGGCGAGCCGGGCAAGGGGGAGTACCCCATGCAACTGGTAGCCGACACCCCGCGCCGGGTGCGCGACGATGCCCCGCTGGCTGCCCCCTTGTCGGGGCCGGTCGATGCGTTGGCTGGGATCGGTCATCCGCCCCGCTTCTTTGCCACCCTCGAAGGGCTCGGCTATCAGCTGGATCAACAGGCCGCCTACGGCGATCATCATCCCTTCGATCGGGATGAGCTGGTGGGGCGCTTTGCCAGCAAGCCGCTGCTGATGACCGAGAAGGATGCGGTCAAGTGCCGCGCGTTTGCCCTCGATAACTGGTGGTATCTGCCGGTCAGTGCCGAGTTGCCTGCTTCTCTGCTCGACACCCTGCTGCACAAGCTGGGGGCGAAGGCAAAGGGCACGACCGGGGCACAAGATTAATCTCTCTCGCCTGAATGGGGGAGAAGTGGACCAATAGCGGTCCCGTATGGAATATCTGGTTGCTCGACATCCATCGCTGGCGTGATGAAGCCGCCAGCGCGACATCGTTGAAGGAGTATCGTTTTGGCTTTGGACATCAAGTTGCTCGACATCATCGCCTGCCCGGTCTGCAAGGGTAAGCTGCATTACAACAAAGCAGTTCATGAGTTGGTCTGCCGCTTCGACAAGCTGGCCTATCCGCTGGAAGAGGGCATCCCAGTGCTGCTGGAGAACCGTGCCCGTCCGCTCAACAGCGATGAGCTGCCGTCATGAGTTTCGTCGTCGTCATTCCGGCCCGCTATGCGTCAACCCGCCTGCCGGGCAAGCCGCTGGCTGATATCCATGGCAAGCCCATGGTGCAACACGTGGTGGAGAAAGCCCTGCAATCGGGTGCCGATCGGGTGATCGTTGCCACCGATGACGAGCGGGTACAGCAGGCACTGCAGAGCACCGGCGTCGAGGTGTGCATGACCTCACCGGATCACCAGTCCGGCACCGAGCGTCTGGCCGAAGTGTGCCGTCACTACGGCTTTGCCGCCGATACCATCATCGTCAATGTGCAGGGGGATGAGCCGCTCATTCCGCCCGCCATCATTCGTCAGGTAGCGGATAATCTGGCCGCCGCCACGGCGCCGATGGCGACCCTGTCGGTGCCGATCCAGGATGCCGAAGAGGCGTTCAACCCGAACGCAGTGAAAGTGGTGACTGACAAGGATGGCTACGCCCTCTACTTCAGTCGCGCCAGCATTCCCTGGGATCGGGATCGCTTTGCCAACAGTCACGAGCAGATTGGTGACCACTACCAGCGTCATATCGGTATCTACGCCTATCGCGCCGGCTTTATCCAGCGTTACGTAGACTGGGCACCGAGCGTGCTGGAGCAGGTCGAGGCACTGGAGCAACTGCGGGTGCTCTGGTACGGGGAGAAGATCCATGTCGCCCAGGCCCTTGAAGCGCCGCCGGTCGGGGTGGATACCCAGGCCGATCTGGAGAAGGTGCGCGCCTTTTTGGCCAAGTGATGGCCACAGCACTAACGTCATGAAAAACGGTGTCGCAAGGCACCGTTTTTTGTTTTGAAATTTTATATAATTATTTGATTTTAAACGCTAAACATGGGTTTTCTCAAACTTTTGGCGTGCATGGTTTGCCAAAGCGACGAGTTTGGTTATGATGCAAGACGCCCTGTTAACCCTAACCGGGCGGCTAAAACGAGATAAAACGGGGTGTTTGGGTGATAAATGTATTCCTGGTCGATGATCATGAGCTGGTGCGTACAGGGATAAGACGCATTCTTGAAGATGTGCGCGGGATCAAGGTGGTGGGTGAGGCACAGAGCGGCGAGACCGCAGTTACGTTCTGTCGCCAACACCATCCGGACGTGATCCTGATGGACATGAACATGCCGGGTATTGGTGGTCTGGAAGCGACCCGCAAAATTCTGCGGATCCGCCCCGATGTGCGCATCATAGTGCTGACCATTCATTCAGAAAATCCGTTCCCCACCAAGGTGATGCAGGCCGGCGCCGCCGGTTACCTGACCAAGGGGGCAGCCCCCGACGAGATGATCCAGGCGATCCGGTTGGTGCACTCCGGTCAGCGCTACATCTCCCCGGAGATTGCCCAGCAGATGGCCCTCAGCCAGTTTGCCTCCGCTGACGAGAATCCCTTCAAGTCCCTCTCCGAGCGCGAGCTGCAGATCATGATGATGATCACCAAGGGGCAGAAGGTGACTGATATCTCCGAGCAGCTCAACCTGAGCCCGAAGACGGTCAACAGCTACCGCTATCGGCTGTTCAGCAAGCTGGGGATCAACGGTGACGTGGAACTGACCCATCTGGCCATTCGCTATGGCATGCTGGATGCCGATACCCTCTAATCGGGTGGCGTGTGGTCACAAAGGCGGCGCGTGCCGCCTTTTTGCTTTTCTGCCCTTTTGCTTTTCAGGCGGCGGGGGCAGTATGCTCTGCCCGTCAATTTTTGCCTTTGTGTGAGCCGAGTAGCTGATGATCCTCTCTCCCGAACCTCTCTTCGACAGCAAGGCGTTTCTGAGCGCCGTCACCCATCAAAGTGGCGTCTACCGCATGTATGACAGCGGTGGCACCGTGATCTACGTGGGCAAGGCCAAGGATCTGAAAAAGCGGCTCGCCTCCTACTTTCGCACCAACGTCGACAGCATCAAGACTCGCACCCTGGTGCGACAGATCGCCGATATCCAGGTCACCGTCACCCACACCGAGACTGAGGCGCTGATCCTCGAGCACAACCTGATCAAGCAGTACCAGCCCCGTTACAACGTGCTGCTGCGGGACGACAAATCCTACCCCTGGATCATCATCACCGCGCACCAGCATCCACGCATCGGCGTCCATCGCGGTGCCCGCAAGGTGAAGGGGGAGTACTTCGGCCCGTACCCCTCTGGCGGCGCGGTGCGCGAGAGTTTGCATCTGATGCAGAAAATATTTCCGGTGCGTCAGTGCGAAGATGCGGTCTATGCCAACCGCACCCGTCCCTGCCTGCTCTACCAGCTCAAGCGTTGCGCTGGCCCTTGTGTTCCTGGACTGGTGAGCGAAGCCGAATATGCCCAGCAGGTGGAGCTGGCCAAGCTGTTTCTGGCGGGCAAGAACCAGCAGGTGATTGGCGAGCTGGTTGGCAAGATGGAGTCTGCCAGCGGCGATCTGCGCTTTGAAGAGGCGGCCCGCTATCGGGATCAGATCCTGGCGCTGCGCCGGGTCACCGAACAGCAGTCGGTGAGCGGCAACGTACTGGACGAGCTGGATGTGGTGGGGGTCGCCTTCCAGCAAGGTGCGGCCTGCATTCACGTGCTCTTTATCCGTCAGGGCAAGGTGCTCGGCTCGCGCAGCTACTTCCCGAAAGTGCCGGCTGACACCCCGCTTGACGAGGTGGTGCAATCCTTCCTGCTGCAGTTCTATCTGTCGGGGCAGGGGGGGCGGCAGATCCCGAGCGAGGTGCTGCTCGATGTGGCCCTTGAGGACGAAAGCGTCATCGCCGAGACTCTGAGCCAGACCGCAGGCTACAAGGTGCGGGTGGTGAGCCGTACCCGCGCCGAACGGGCCCGCTTTATCAAGCTCGCCTCTATCAACGCCGAGACGGCGCTGCGCTCGCGGCTGGCTCACAAGAGCACCATCACCGCCCGCTACGACCAGCTGGAAGAGCTGCTGGAGCTGGAGCGCCCCATCGCCCGCATGGAGTGTTTCGATATCTCCCACACCATGGGGGAGCGCACCGTGGCCTCTTGCGTGGTGTTCAACCGGGAGGGGCCGCTCTCATCGGAATATCGTCGTTTCAATATCGACGGTATCACTGGCGGTGATGACTACGCGGCGATGGAGCAAGCGCTGGAGCGCCGCTTTGGCAAGCAGCAGGAGCCGGACAAGGTGCCGGACGTGCTGTTTATTGACGGTGGCCTCGGTCAGTTGCGCCGCGCCGAAGAGATCCTGGCCCGTCAGCTGGAGTTTCTCGGCGGTAAATATCCGCTGCTGGTGGGGATTGCCAAGGGGGTCACCCGCAAGGCGGGGTTGGAAACTCTCATCATGGGGGAGAGCCACGAAGAACTGCATTTGCCGGCAGATATGCCCGCTTTGCACCTTATTCAGCATATTCGCGATGAATCCCACCGTTTTGCCATTACTGGCCATCGGGCCAGACGGGCCAAGGCCCGCACCAGCAGCACGCTGGAGGATATTCCGGGGGTGGGGCCAAAGCGGCGGCAGGCGCTGCTCAAATATCTGGGCGGCCTGCAGGAGGTCAAAAAGGCGAGCGTGGATGAACTGGCCAAGGTACCCGGCATCAGTCAGGAGCTGGCCCAGACCATCCACGATGGCTTGCACAGCGCCTGAGCAGGGTTAGCAGCATGGCAAAATCGCTAACTCCTTGATGCACAAGAGCCGTGACGCGGGGGGGCCGTAAATGCCATAATGGCCCTCGCATTTTGAGAAGATTGATGGATTAAAAAGACCAAGACGGGCGCCAGTGCGGTTGCATCGCAAATCGGCTTTGGCGCACTATGTAGCGACGTACAAGAAGTGGCTGAAAATAATGACAAATATACCTAACCTGTTGACGTTTTTCCGGATTTTGCTCATTCCCGTCTTCGTCATCCTGTTCTATCTGCCTTATCAATGGTCCTATCTGGCTGCCGCCATCATCTTTATTCTGGCCGCTGCCACCGACTGGTTTGATGGCTATCTGGCTCGCAAGCTCAATCAGTCCACCGCCTTTGGCGCCTTCCTTGACCCGGTTGCCGACAAGATCATGGTCGCCGCCGCACTGGTGGTTATCGTCGAACACTACAACACCATCTGGGTGACCATCCCCGCCATGACCATGATTGGCCGCGAGATCATCATCTCCGCCCTGCGTGAGTGGATGGCTGAGCTCGGCAAACGCTCCTCGGTGGCGGTCAGCTGGATTGGCAAGTGGAAGACCATGATCCAGATGGTGTCGCTCACCGGTCTTATCTGGCAATACAACGTCTGGATGGTATGGCTCGCCTATGTGATGCTCTATGTCGCCACCGTGCTCACCTTCTGGTCGATGTTCCAGTACATGAAGGCGGCCTGGGGCGATTTGACCCACCACGCCAACCTGTGAGTCACTTGCGCCGCAAGGTGAGGTTTCCGCTGATTTGAGGCAGGAAACGGCCAAAGGCGCTAAAACTGTTCAAAAAGGGCAAAAAATGCCCGAACGATCAGGTAATTAAATATTTCTGGTTGACTGGGCGAGGAACATCGCTAGAATGCGTCCTCGTAGTCAGGCAGTCAGCCAGACCAATGCGGGAATAGCTCAGTTGGTAGAGCACGACCTTGCCAAGGTCGGGGTCGCGAGTTCGAGTCTCGTTTCCCGCTCCAAATTCAGACAATAGAGAGCCAACTCTCTTTTGCATGGCGCGTTAGCAAAGCGGTTATGCAGCGGATTGCAAATCCGTTTAGTCCGGTTCGACTCCGGAACGTGCCTCCATATTGACAAGCCCGCCACGCGAGCTTGATACCGATTGCGGTGCCCGAGTGGTGAAATCGGTAGACACAAGGGATTTAAAATCCCTCGACGTTCGCGTCGTGCCGGTTCGATTCCGGCCTCGGGCACCATTAAAATCAAAGAGTTACAGAAGGCCACTAGATATAGTGGCCTTTTCTTTTGCCTAAATGGCGCCAAAGTGGCGACAGCGCTTTTTTAAGTGGTTCACCCTTCCTGTCATGTGGAGTAACAGGATCTTCTTGTAGGATGCAGCTCTGCCTGACGGCGCACTTCATGCGGCGACTTTCCCTGGCCATGTTTCGGTGTGCTGTCAGACAGAAATGAGAATGGCCCCACATTGTGGGGCCATTCTCGGATCCAGTTATCACTCCTGCGTTTCTTCTAGCTGCACGTCGATATTCTTCTTCTGGGTGGCATTGCCGTTGGTGAACGATGTTATCGTCTGCTCGTTTTGGACCATGCACACCTGTATTCCGTTGCGTAGTCTACAGACCAAGGCATAAGCCTGTAATCAGAACCGGTACTCGATATGGAAGGTATGGCTGTCCAGCCCCGGGTTCTTGTCATACATATAGGCGTTGGACATGTGCTCATACTGATAGCCGATCAGCCAATTCTTGGTGATGGCGTAACCGAGGCCGATACCCAGAGTGAACTGGAAGGGGCCGCCGTAATCCTTGTAGCCGTGGCCGCGGGTACCAAATTGATGCTGATTGAGCCAGACCATTTCGCCGGGGAGCCAGGTCACCCAGTTACCCCATTGGCATTCGATACGGGCGCCGCCCCCCAGTCTGGCGGTCTCTTCATCTTCTACCTTGAGCGTACCGGCACGTACCCCCAGCCCAAATTGACAGCCTGAGTCTCCCCAGCGCCAGAACATGTGGTGGAACTTGGCGTCGGCGATGTTGATGTCGAGCTTTTCATTGCTGAAGGCCTTGCCAAGCTGCAGTACCACGACATTGTCATTTGCCATTGCAGACGGACTGGCCAGCAGTGCTGTCAGCAGGCCGATCCTTGATAGAGTGTTAGCGTCCATGCCCCCTCCCGATCCTTGTTGTCATCCTGGTGATCCTGTTGATCACCCTTCAGGCATAGTCAATCGACGCGCTCCCTGTCAATGCATGGTCACTCGGTAAAAAATTAAATATTTATGAAAAATCAACTATCTGTGATGGTCTGATGTGATTTGGCGGGCGCGACTGCGGGAGATGAAAAAGCCCTTCACCATGGTGAAGGGCTTTTTGCTATCTGGCGTTACCCGCCCGGTTTGGCGTGCAGGCTCAGTAGCCCTGCTGGTGCACGTCCATCACGGCGCGGCCGGAGGGATCTGCCATCTCCTTGAACTTGGCATCCCACTCCAGCGCGGTGGGGGTGGAGCAGGCGACCGACTTGCCGTAGGGCACGGTACGGGCGGCGGCTTCCAGCGGGAAGTGCTCGTCGAAGATGGCGCGGTAGAAGTAGGCCTCCTTGGTGAGCGGGGTGTTGATGGGGAAGCGGAATGCGGCCGCCTCGAACATCTGATCCGTCACCTCTTGTTCTACCATGGCTTTTAGGCTGTCGATCCACGAATAACCCACGCCGTCGGAGAACTGCTCCTTCTGACGCCATGCCACTTCGTGGGGCAGCAGATCTTCGAACGCTTCGCGCAGGATGTGCTTCTCGATCTTGCCCTTGCCGCACATCTTGTCGGCAGGTTGCAAACGCATCGCCACGTCCATGAACTCCTTGTCGAGGAAGGGCACGCGACCCTCCACCCCCCAGGCGGCCATCGATTTGTTGGCGCGCAGGCAGTCATAGAGGTGCAAAGAGGCGAGCTTGCGCACGTTCTCTTCGTGGAACTCGCGGGCGTTGGGCGCCTTGTGGAAGTAGAGATAGCCACCGAACAGCTCGTCTGAGCCTTCGCCGGAGAGCACCATCTTGATCCCCATCGCCTTGATGTAGCGGGCCATCAGATACATGGGCGTGGAGGCGCGGATGGTGGTGACGTCATAGGTTTCGAGGTGATAGATGACGTCCCGCAGGGCATCCAGACCCTCCTGCACGGTGAAGTGGATCTGGTGGTGGATGGTGCCGAGGTGATCGGCCACTTTACGGGCGGCGGCGAGATCCGGCGACCCTTCCAGACCGACGGCAAAGGAGTGCAGTTGCGGCCACCAGGCTTCGCTCTTGCCATCGTCCTCGATGCGGCGCGCCGCATAGAGCTTGGTAATGGCGGAGATGACGGAGGAGTCCAGCCCACCTGAGAGCAGCACGCCATAAGGCACGTCACACATCAGCTGGCGTTTGACCGCGGCTTCCAGCGCGGCTTTCAGCTCGGCCTTGTCGCTGACGTTGTGCTCGACCGCGCTGTATTCCATCCAGTCGCGCTTGTACCACTGTTTTAGCTCGCCATCCTTGCTCCAGAGGTAGTGTCCCGGCGGGAAGGTTTCGACGCTCTTGCAGACCGGCACCAGCGCCTTCATCTCGGAGGCGACATAGAAGTTGCCGTGCTCGTCGCGGCCGGTATAGAGGGGGATGATTCCCATGTGGTCGCGACCAATCAGGTAGGCATCCTGTTCGGCGTCATAAAGAATGAAGGCAAAGATGCCGTTGAGATCGTCGAGAAACGCCGGGCCCTTCTCCTTGTAGAGGGCCAGCAGCACTTCACAGTCGGATTTGGTCTGGAACTGGAAGTCGACCTTGAGGGTTTTCTCCAGCTCTTTGTGGTTGTAGATCTCGCCGTTGACCGCCAGCACATGGGTGCGTTCGGGGTTGTAGAGCGGCTGGGCGCCATTGCCCGGGTCGACGATGGCCAGACGCTCATGCACCAGAATGGCTTTGTCTGAGCTGTAGACGCCGGACCAGTCAGGCCCGCGGTGACGCAGTCGCTTGGACATCTCCAGCGCCGATTTGCGCAGGGCAACTGCATCGGACTTGATATCCAGAATGCCGAAAATTGAACACATTGGCGGTAATCCTCTTGATTTTTATATGAGCCCCCCACGTTTGGGCTCGAAATTCCATTTACATTCCTCGTCAGACACAATGCCTAGCGGAAAAACCTTTTGCAAGCGGGAAAACCGCAGAAAATCATGCCGTAAGCGTCAAGCGGATCAACAGAATAATGGCTGCGGCAACGGGGCAGGGTGACGTGAACGTCAAGCCGAGGCGGGTTCGAAGATCACATAGACCTTGCGACAGGGGGTGAGGGTCTCCCACTCGCCGACAAAGCCTGCCGGAATCACGAATTGATCGCCGGGTTTGAGGGCCAGCTGGCCGCCCTCACTGTCGTGGATCACCACATCCCCCTCCAGCAGCTGGCAATACTCGTGCTCGGTGTAGTGAATGGTCCAGCGGCCGGGCTCGCAGCTCCAGAAGCCCACGTGAAACTGCTGGCTTGGGTCGGAGTAGTGGTTCCACACCGTTTGCGCCGGGTTGCCCGCTTTAATGCGCTCGGGGGCTGGCATCAGCGGGGTAGGGGCCGCCTCATGGCGATCGAGCAAAATCCAGTCGTTGAGGGTCTTCATGGTGCCTCCCTGGCAATGGGGATATGAAAACGGGGCCATCCAGGCCCCGCGTTTGTTCGTTTTATTAAACGAGGTTGTGCATAACTTAAACGATGTGCATTCCCTTGCCAAGA
Organism: Aeromonas sp. s12; assembly: GCF_040907925.1. NCBI lineage: Bacteria > Pseudomonadati > Pseudomonadota > Gammaproteobacteria > Aeromonadales > Aeromonadaceae > Aeromonas > Aeromonas sp. s12. The sequence goes on from NZ_JBFOCT010000007.1 coordinate 72,727, forward strand.
GCCGCAGCCCGACGACTCAAAGTGGCTGCAAGCGGCGGATCACATGACGGGCAAAGCCGCTGCCCGCTTCGTTGTAGACGTTGAACACCGCATCCACCCCCTGCTCCTGCAAGGAGGCGATATCATCCTCGAAGCGGACGATGGCGGCTATCTTGCCGTTGAACCCGTGGCTGCGCAGCTTCTCGATGGCGTAGAGATTCCCCGAGTGATGGGGCATCGCCAGCAGCACCAGATTGACCTGATTGGAGAGCAGCACCTTGTCCCAGAAGTCGGTATCGGTGGCATCCCCCTCGATGACGTTCATCCCCTGGGCGCGCAGGGTGGGCAGCTTCTCGCTGTCGTTCTCCACCCCGAGGATGACGTTGCCGTACTTGTTCTCCAGCTCGAAGTAGGCTCCCTGACCGATCCGCCCCATACCGAGGATGATCACCCCGGCATCGCCAAGCTCTATGGGTCTGTCTTCCGGATGGAGGTTGCTCGCCTGCAATCCCCGCAGCCAGTGGCCGATGCGGTGGTAAATGCGCTCGCTCTGGGCATTGAGGGGAGCGGAGATCATAAAGCTGGCCGCCAGTGCCAGCGAGACCGCCACCAGCCACTCGTGGGAGAGCCAGCCTGCCTTGGCGGCGATGGCGGCGACGATCAGGCCAAACTCCGAGAAGTTGGTGAGCGCCAGGGTCGAGAGCAGGGCGGTACGCACCCGCAGGTGAGCGCCGCTGTAGACCAGATAGTAGAGGACACTTTTGAGCGGCAGGGCCAGCACCAGCGCCAGTGCCAGCAACATGGTGTCGTGGGTCGGCAGGCCGTTGAGGCCGATGGTGAGAAAAAAGCAGACCAGAAAGAGGTCTTTGAGGTTGAAGAGCGCCTTGGCCAATCCCGCCGCAGCCGGATGAGAGGCGAGCAGCATGCCGATGATCAGCGCCCCCAGATCCGGCTTGAGGCCGACCACTTCAAAACCGGCGGCCCCGACCACCAGCGCCAGAAACACCCCGAACAGCACCTGCAATTCGCCGTGCCCGGCACGCTCCAGTAGCTTGAACAGCAGCGGGCGCAGCAACGGCAGCCCCAGCACCCAGAGTGCCCAGATACTGGGCCACTTGCCGCTGGAAAACGCCAGAAACGCCACCGCGAACACATCCTGCATGACCAGCACCCCGATGGCGAGGCGGGCGTAGAGGGCATTCATGTCGCTGCGATCTTCCAGCACCTTGACCGCGAAGACGGTGCTGGAGAAGGAGAGGGCAAAGCCCAGCAGCAGCGCCAGCTTCCAGTCCAGCGACAGGGCAAGTTCAAGCCCCAGTCCCTTGCAGACCAGCAGCACCACGGTAAAGAGCAGGGTGGAGAGCAGCAGATGCAGGCTGGTGGTGCCCCACACATCGCGCCGCATCAGGGTTTTGATATTGAGCTTGAGGCCGATGGTGAACAGCAGCAGGGTGACGCCGAGATCGGCTACCTCGCTGAGGGCGGGAGTATTTTCATATCCCATGCCGTTAAGGATAAAACCGGCGGCCAGAAAGCCGAGCAGGGGGGGCAGGCCAATCAGATTGACTACCATGCCGCAACCAAAAGCCACGGCGATCAGAATGGGTTCCATAACAGATCCTGCAAGGGCAGGAGAGACCTGCCCTGTTTAACGCTTGGGTGGTGATTAGACTATATCGATGTCGACCACGGAGTCGAAAATATGGTTCGGGCGAAACGGCATGCGGTCGATATCGGCGACCTTGCTCACCCCGGAGAGCACCAGCACCGTCTCGAGACCGGCCTGAAAGCCCGCCAGAATGTCGGTGCGCAGGTTGTCGCCGATGATGATGGTGTCGTCGGAGTGGGCCTCCATCCGGTTGAGCGCCGCACGGATGATCCAGGCGCTCGGCTTGCCGACATAGAACGGCTTCTTGCCGGTCATTCGCTCGATGGGGGCGCACAGGGCGCCGCAGGCCGGGTGCATCATGGGGCCGTGGGTGTCGGGGTTGGTGGCGATAAAGCGGGCTCCCTGATCGACGAACTTGGCCCCCTGTTGCATCATGGTCCAGTTGTAGTTGCGGGTCTCGCCCACCACCACGAAGTCCGGGTCGATATCGGTGATGGTGAAACCGGCCTTGTAGAGCTCGTGGGTCAGCGCCCCTTCACCGATCACATAGGCCTTCTTGCCATCCTGACGCTTGAGGAAGTCGGCGGTGCCCATGGCGGAGGTATAGAAGCACTCCTCCGGCACTTCGATACCTGCGGAACGGAAGCGGTTTTGCAGATCTTTCTGGGTCTGGGCTGGGTAGTTGGTGAGGAACAAGAGCTTGCTGCCCTGCTCCAGCAGGCGATGGACGAAACGGTCGGCACCGGGGATGAGATCGTTGTTGTGCAGGATGACACCGTCGATATCGCAGATGACGTTCTTCTTCATGAAAACTCCTTGTCAGGGCGCAGGCGAGCCGCCAATCGTTAAGATGTTCAATCATTTATGATTTTTGTGACGCCATTATAAGTCTGTTTGATGACAAGTCTCCCCTGTCTCGTCACTTCGGTGCACAATAAAGCTGCCGTCGGGTCAGTCTGGTGGAGGGGCTGACGCCGGATCACTTTGCTGATGGAGCCGTTGCCATGGACACCCCGATTCCCAAGCCAGTCACCCCCGAACACCTCACCGCCGCGCAATTTATCGCCGGACTGCCGAAACTGGAGCTGCACCTGCATATCGAGGGCAGCCTCGAACCCGAGCTGATGTTTGAGCTGGGCCGCCGCAACGGTGTGCCACTGCCCTGGCCCGACGTGGCCAGCGTGCGCGCCGCCTATGACTTTGACTGCCTGCAATCCTTTCTCGACCTCTACTATCGCGGCGCCAGCGTGCTGGTGACCGAGCAGGACTTCTTCGACCTCACCTGGGCCTATCTTGAGCTGTGCGCCGCCGACAAGGTGGTGCATGTGGAGATCTTCTTCGACCCGCAGACCCACACTGCCCGCGGTATCTCCTTTGCTACCGTGCTCGGCGGCATCGAGCGGGCGCTGCAGCGCGGGGAGCAGGAGTTTGGCATCAGCTGGCGGCTGATCATGAGCTTTTTGCGCCACCTGAGCGAGGATGAAGCGTTCGTTACGTTGGAAGAGGCTATGCCCTTCCTGTCACGGATTCACGGCATCGGCCTCGACTCCGGGGAGAGGGGCAATCCGCCCACTAAATTTGCCCGGGTCTTTGCCAAATGCCGCGAGCTGGGGCTGCCGGTAGTGGCTCACGCCGGTGAAGAGGGGCCTGCCGACTACATCTGGCAGGCGATCAACGAGCTGCAGGTATGCCGCATCGATCACGGAGTGCGTTCGGCAGACGATCCCGAGCTGCTGCGCTATCTGGCGGATACCCGGCTGCCGCTCACCGTCTGCCCCCTCTCCAACACCCGGCTCAAGGTGTTCGGCAATATGGCCCAGCACAATGTGTTGCGGCTGCTGGAGCAGGGGCTTTGCGTCACCATAAACTCGGACGACCCTGCCTACTTTGGCGGCTATATGAATGCCAACTTTGTGGCGCTGGCCGATGGCCTTGGCGCGACCATGAGCCAGCTCTGCCGCTTGTCGCTCAATGCGGTGGAGGCGAGCTGGCTCTCTCTGGCCGACAAGGCGCGGCTGACCCGGGAGATCCGCAGTTATGCCGCAACTCACGGGGTGAGCCTGTATTGAGTCAGGCGCCAATGAAGTCGAGATGACATGCACTATATAAAGAGAGGCCCGCCATCACTGGCGGGCCTCTTTCGTTTCAATGGTCGGTGTGGTTATCAGGGAAGGTCAGCGTTATGCCACTCGCACCAGAAACTTCTCGCCCTGTCCTTCGCGCTTGAAGCGCTCGAGCAGGGTGGGCAGCGCCTCGAAATCGCCGACCATCAGCGGCGGCAGGGTCAGCTCGCCGCTCGCCATCTGCTCCATCATGGCGACACCGGCGGCCACCAGTCGGCTCCACTGTTTGTCCGAGCCAAAGGCGTGTTGGGCACCCAGTGCAATCTCGTGCAACGAATGGCAATGGGCAAAGGCGGGCAGCGGATTGTGCGGGATACGCCCGAGCACAGTCACCATGTGACCGTAGTAGCCCAGCGCGGGCAGCAAGCTCTCTGCCTGCTGGCTGGAGACCAGATCGATGATCCCCTCAAACGGCTCGTTGCCGTTGGCGGCCTGCAGGGTGGCCAGCCAGTCGGGATCCCGATAATCGGCTACACCCTGCACACCGATCTGTTTGAGCCACTGATGGTGGCGTGGACTGGCGCTGGCAAAGACCCGCGCTCCTTGCTGGAGGGCGAGCTGCATCACAAAGCGGCCGACGCTGCTGCCAGCACCTGTGATGAGCAGCGCTTCCCCGTGCAGGCGCGGCAGCTTGGCCAGCGCCTGCCAGGCGGTGAGGCCGGGACAGGGCAGGGCGGCGGCCGCCTCGTCACTCAGGGCATCGGGCACCGGCAGCAGGGCGCGGGCCGGTACCCGGGTGTGGCGGGCAAAGCTGCCGTGGTGGCGCAGGTCGGTGTGATAGGCGACCCGGGCGCCGAGACGCAGATGGCTGACGTTGGCGCCGAGGGCCACGATAGTGCCCATGCCATCGACGCCGGGCACCTGACCATCCTGCCAGTTGGAGTGGCCATATTCGATCAGCTTCCAGTCCACCGGATTGAAGGCGATGACCCGGTTTGCCACCAGCACCTCGTCAGGGGCGAGCGGTGCCAAGGGCAGATCGGCGAGGGTAAGCTGGGTCGGTTCACCGGGGGCATGCCAGCACCAGGCTTGGGTGTGATTCATGATGACTCCTTGTGAAAGCGAGGGGAGATAACAACGAGATCATTGCAACAGTGATTCGGTCAGTCATATCACTGTTGCTAATGCGCAACAATACGGCAGGCCCCAACCAGTGGGGCCTGCGTTACGTGGCCGGTTGGCCATTGGTAATCAGCGGCTGGCTGCTGCGTCATCGGCCTGATAGACGGGGTAGTCGGTCAGCCCTTTTTCGCCGCCGCCAAACAGGGTGGCCGGATCGTGGGGGGCCAGCGGATAGCCGTGGCGCAGCCGGTTCGGCAGATCCGGGTTGGCAACGAAGGGACGGCCAAAGCCAATCATGTCGGCCCAGCCCGCTTCGAGGGCGGCGCGTGCCCGCTCGCCATCATATTTACCGGCGTAGATCAGGGTGTTGGGGAAGGCATCCCGCAGACCCTGCTTGAAGTTCTCCGGCATCAGGGGGGCATCGTCCCAGTCCGCTTCGGCAATATGCAGGTAGACCACGTTGAGCTGGCCCAGCAGACGGGCGGCCGCCAGATAGGTCTCCTGCGGGTTGGCATCGACTGTGCCGTTGAGGGTGGTGAGCGGCGCAAGACGCACCCCGACACGTTCGGCCCCGATTTCGCTACTTACCGCCTCGGTCACCTCTTTGAGAAAGCGCAGCCGGTTTTCCAGCGATCCGCCATAACTATCGGTGCGGGCGTTGGATTCGGAGTCGAGGAACTGGTTGATCAGATAACCGTTGGCGGCGTGTAACTCGATGCCGTCAAAACCGGCGCTGATGGCGTTGCGAGCCGCCTGACGGAACTGGCCTACCACCGCATGGATATCGGCTTGAGTCATGGCGCGCGGAGTGACGGTCTCGACAAAGCCCGGCGCATCGCTGCCGTTATCGACGAACACTTTGACGCCCACTGCGGGCAGGGCTGAAGCGGAGATGGGCTGGGCGCCGCCGATGTTATCCGGATGGGTGACGCGGCCCACGTGCCAGAGCTGGGCGAAGATGGTGCCCCCCTTGGCGTGCACGGCATCGGTCACCAGTTTCCAGCCAGCGATCTGCTCGGCGCTGTAGATCCCCGGCGTCCAGGCATAGCCCTTGCCCATGGGGTCGATTTGGGTGCCTTCGCTGATGATCAGGCCCGCCTCGGCGCGCTGGGCGTAGTAGCTCGCCATCATGGCGTTGGCCACATCACCCGGCTGACTGGCACGGGAGCGGGTCATGGGGGGCATGACGATGCGATTGGCAAGGTGCAGCTGGCCGAGGCGCAGCGGGCAGAACAGGTGATCGTGGCTCATCTTGAGTTCCTCATGGTGGAAGTGAGGCCACTTTATGCCGCCATCTTGTTGTGAAAAAGGGGGGTAATTGCACAAGAGAATTGTGCTTGATGCAGCAATCAGTGCAAACCGTCGGGAAAGAGGCGTTGAGGCATAAAGTTGAAGCATAAAAAAGAGGGCCGTCTGGCCCTCTTCTGTATTCTGCTGGTGGCAGGCTCAAGCCGTGGCGGGCATCACTTTCACCCGCTCGATACGCCGCTCGCTCACCTCGATCACCTCGAAGTTGAGCTGCTGCAGTTGCAACTGCTGACCCGGGGTGGGCAGAGTGCCGAAGTGGGAGAGCAGCATGCCCGCCAGGGTCACGTATTCATCGCTCTCGCTTACCAGCCCCTCGTGCTCCAGCACCTGCTCCACATGGTGGATGTTGGTGCTGCCGTTGATCAGCCACCCTTCGCCATCGCGCACGATATCCGGGGTTTCGTCCTCATCCGGCAGCTCGCCGACGATGGCCTCCAGCAGATCGTGGGTGGTGACCAGCCCCTGGATCACGCCAAACTCGTCGGAGACCAGAATAAGGCTCCCCTTGGCTTTGCGCAGCTCCGCCAACAGACGGATCACGTTGATGGTTTGCGGCACGATAATGGGGTCGTTCTGCTTGGCCAGTTCACTTAAAGATTGCCCTTCGTTCAAGGCAAACAGCAGGTCCCGCGCCTTGACCACTCCGATCACCTCGTCCAGATCCCCGTCACAGATAGGGAACAGGCTGTGGGGCTCGCGCTGCAGCAGGGCGCGGATCTCGTCGCTGGAGTCGTTGATATCGATCCAGGCCATCTCCGAGCGCGGGGTCATGATGGTGCGAATGGAGCGCTCGGCCAGCGACAGTACGCCGGTCACCATATAGCGCTCCTCCTCGCCAAAGCTGAGCGGCTCGGCAGGTGCGGCATCCAGATCGTCATCCGGCTGATCCTGATAGGCCTTGCTGCCCATCAATTTGAAGATGGCGGCGGTGGTGCGCTCGCGCAGCGGTTGCTTGGATTCGTGACGCATGGCGCTGCGCTGGGCCAGTTGGTTGAAAAACTCGATCAGCACCGAGAAGCCGATGGCTGCATAGAGGTAACCCTTCGGAATATGGAAGCCGAATCCTTCCGCCACCAGGCTGAAGCCGATCATCAGCAGGAAGCTCAGACAGAGCACCACCACAGTGGGGTGGGCGTTGACGAAACGGGTCAGCGGTTTGGAGGCGAGCACCATCACCACCATGGCGATGGTCACGGCGGCCATCATCACGCCCAGGTGTTCCACCATGCCGACGGCAGTGATGATGGAGTCGAGCGAGAAGACCGCATCGAGCACCAGAATTTGGGCGATCACCACGCCGAAGCTGGCGTAGGCGCCGACCGGGCCATCATCCTGGGGCTTGGCTTCCAGCCGCTCATGTAGCTCGGAGGTGGCCTTGAACAGCAGGAACAGGCCGCCCCCCATCAGGATCAGGTCCCGACCGGAGAAGGGGTGATCCCACAGGTGCAAAATCGGGGTGGTCAGGGTGACCAGCCATGACATGACGCTCAAGAGCCCAAGTCGCATCAGCAGGGCCAGCGACAGGCCGATGACGCGTGCCTTGTCCCGCTGGGCGGGGGGCAGTTTTTTCACCAGAATGGCGATAAAGACCAGGTTGTCGATCCCCAGCACAATTTCCAGAATGATCAGGGTAAACAGACCGATCCAGATATGGGGATCCAGCAGCAATTCCATTGTGACGACCTCAATAAAAACAGACAGAGCAAACAGTGATCACGGCGCACGATGGCCGCAGTAACAGCAAGGCAAAGGTGTTATTCAGAGGCGCTGATTAAGCAGAAAAAGATAGGCTTTGACAGAGAGAGACGAAGGGCAACTTCGGGGATTGTCCATGATGGGCAATAAAACCTCGGGTGAAAAATGAGCCCTGATGATAGCGGCTGGCGCCAATTTGGCAAGAGCAGCGTCAGCGAGGCGTGATGGGGTTGTGATGCGACAGGGGAGGCGGCGGTGCCGCGCTCCCCCGTGCGGTCGTTACAACCAGCGCTTTTCGCGGGTGAAACAGACCGAGAGCCAGGCATCGCCCAGGGTGTCGCCAAGGCGAGACCAGAGCTCCTGGCGCAGGGCATCCTGACGTTCGACGGGCCACTCCTGACCCGGCGCCACCAGAATGTTCAATTCCAGATCGAAGCGGCGACCGCTCTTGGCCAGATGGCTGTAGCACTCGATGCCGTGGCGCTGGCGCAGCGCCTCGATCTCCTGCTCGACTTGCCGTGGCACATCTCCCTTGGGGGCGATCTTCAACACTTCCCGCAGGTTGCGACCGAGCACCTTGATGGGAATGAGGGTGGCACAGAGGGCCAGTAGCGAGACCAGCACCGGGTCTATGTAGCGGTTGTATTGGCCGTAGCCGATGGCATCGAGGCCGATGGCGACCACGAAACCGATAAGCAGGGTGGCGCTGAGCAGGGTATCCACCAGCCACTCCTTGGAGTCGACCCGCACCAGCTCGGAGTCTACCTGCTCGGCGACCTGGGCTTCGATGCGATAGATGATGGCGCAGAAGAAGGTGGAGACGGCGGCATAGATGAGGGCGTGGCCGAGATCGATCTCCCGTCCGCCATCCAGCAGGGTGGTGATGCCGCTATAGAGAGCGCCAAGGCAGAGCAGCAGAATAATGGTGCCATTGATGACGTTGGTGATGGGCTCGAAGTGGGCGTAGCCATACTGGAAGCGCGCATCGGAAGGGCGGGTAACGAGATAGGCGGTAACAAGACCGAGGCCTGTCATGCCCATGCTGAACAGGGTGAAGATACCATCGAGCATGATGGCGTTGGAACCGACGAAGAGGCCGTAGCCGATGCCGAAGATGGCAAAGGTGATACAACCGAACAGCGACAGGGTAAGCGCCTGTTTTTCGGTGGTGACCAGCGTACTGATAACATGGCTGTGGTGAGCCATAAAAGTCCTCCTTTCAAATGGTGAATATTGCCAAGCGCAAGCGGTTTTCTAGCTGATATACTGCCCGCTCACATGTGAGCGGACTGGCCTGACTGCCATTGACAGGCGGCTGGCCAGTCGTTGTCGCCGGCGTGCCGGCATCAAGCAAAGGATGGGAACAAGGATTCATGATCCCGAGACTCGATTACCAGGACAGTTTGTCACCCACAACCCTGCAGTTTCTTGAGTTGCTAGAGCGCAGCGCATTTCGTGGTGATATCGAAAAGTCTTATGCAAGCCGGTTGGCGATGGCGACGGATAACAGCGTCTATCAGGTAGTACCTCAGGCGGTTCTCTATCCGCGCAGTGCGGACGACATAGCAGCAATGCTCAAGCTGGCCGCAGAGCCGGCGTTCGCCTCCCTGAGTTTTTTCCCTCGTGGTGGCGGTACCGGCACCAATGGTCAGTCATTGGGCGGCGGCATTATCGTCGATCTCTCCCGTTATATGAACCAGATCATGGAAATTAATCTGGATGAGGGGTGGGTGCGCGCCCAGGCCGGGGTGGTGAAAGACCAGCTCAACGTCTATCTCAAGCCCCACGGCTACTTCTTCTCGCCGGATCTCTCCACCTCCAACCGCGCCACCTTAGGGGGCATGATCAACACCGACGCCTCGGGGCAGGGGTCGCTGGTCTACGGCAAAACCTCGGATCACGTGCTGGGGCTCAAAGCGGTGCTGGAGAACGGCGACCTGATGGCCACCGAGCCGCTGACCGGTGAGCGACTGGCCGACAAGCTGGCGCTGGAGAATCGCGAAGGGGAGATCTATCGCACCCTCTATCGCATCGGCAAGGAGCGCCGCGCCGACATCGAGGCGACTTTCCCCAAGCTCAACCGCTTTCTGACCGGTTACGATCTCAAGCACCTCTATCAACCCGATACCGACACGCTGGATGTGAGCCGGGTGCTGTGCGGCTCGGAAGGATCCTTGGGCTTTATTACCGAAGCCAAACTCAACATCACCCCCATCCCGCGCTACCGCACCCTGGTCAACGTCAAGTACGACAGCTTCCCCTCCGCCCTGCGCAATGCCCCCTTTATGGTGCAGGCGCAGGCTCTCTCGGTAGAGACGGTGGACTCCCGGGTGCTCGGGCTGGCTCGCGCCGACATCATCTGGCATTCGGTGAAAGAACTTATTCAGGATGTGCCCGGCAAGGATCTGCAGGGACTCAACATCGTCGAGTTTGCCGATACCGACGAGGCGGAACACAAGGCCAAGGTGGCAGAGCTCTGCCGTCGTATCGACGACCTGCTGGCCAAGGGGGAGGCGGGGATCATCGGCTATCAGGTGTGTGACCACCTGCCGAGCATCGAAACCATCTACACCATGCGCAAGAAGTCGGTGGGGCTGCTGGGCAACGCCGAAGGGCGCAAGAAGCCAGTGGCCTTCACTGAAGACACCGCCGTGCCGCCCGAATCCCTGGCCGATTTCATCATGGAGTTTCGCGCTCTGCTGGATGCCCACGGCCTCGACTACGGCATGTTTGGCCACGTCGATGCCGGTGTGCTGCATGTGCGTCCGGCGCTGGATTTGTGCGATCCCGAGCAGGAGGTGCTGCTGCGCCGCATCTCCGATCAGGTGGTGGCGTTGACCGCCAAATATGGCGGTCTGATGTGGGGCGAGCATGGCAAGGGCTTTCGCTCCGAATACAGCCCCGCCTTTTTTGGCGAGCTGTGGGAAGAGCTGCAGCGGGTCAAGGGGGTATTCGACCCTGCCAACCGCATCAACCCGGGCAAGATCTGCATCCCCTACGGTAGCGGCGCCGAGCTGGTGTCGGTGGATGGCCCCAAGCGCGGCAAGTATGACCGCCAGATCCCGCTCGCGGTGCGCACCAGCTACACCCGCGCCATGGATTGCAACGGCAATGGTCTCTGCTTCACCTTCGAGACCGACTCCCCCATGTGCCCCTCGGTCAAGATCAGCCGTGATCGCCGCCACTCCCCCAAAGGGCGGGCGGGTCTGATGCGTGAATGGTTGCGTCAGCTGGCGGAGCAGGGCTTTGACCCGCTGGCGGAAGAGGTGGCGCTGCAATCCGGTGGTGTGCGCTTCAAACAGCTGGTGGACAAGGTGCGCAACAGCTGGGCCAAACAGCGCGGCGAGTATGATTTCTCCCACGAGGTGATGGAGGCGATGGCGGGCTGTCTGGCCTGCAAGGCGTGCACCAGCCAGTGCCCGATCAAGGTGGATGTGCCCGATTTTCGCGCCCGCTTTATGCAGCTTTATCACGGCCGCTACCTGCGCGCCCCCAAGGATTACTTCGTCGGCACGGTGGAGAGCTATGCGCCGCTGCTTGCCAAGGCGCCGAAGCTGGTCAACTTCTTCCTCGAAAAAGAGTGGGCCCAGAAGGCGACCGAGAAGAGCATCGGCATGGTCGATGTGCCGCTGCTCTCGGTGCCGACCCTGGCCGAGAGCCTGCACGATAACCGCGCCCGCTATTTTGATCTGCCGGGTCTGGAGCGGATGAGTGCCGAGCAGCGCAAGCAGGTGGTGCTCATCGTGCAGGACCCCTTCACCAGCTATTACGACGCCCCCGTGGTGCGCGACCTGGTGAAACTCGCCAGCAAGCTCGGCTTCCAGCCCTACTTGCTGCCCTTTAAACCCAACGGTAAACCCCAGCATATCAAGGGGTTCCTGCGGGCCTTTGCCCGCACCGCCGCCAACAGCGCCCAGTTCCTCAACAAGGTGGCGGCGCTTGGCATTCCCATGGTGGGGGTGGATCCGGCCATGGTGCTTTGCTATCGCGATGAGTATGCCAAGGCGCTGGGGTCGGCCCGCGGTGATTTTCAGGTGTTGTTGCCGCAGGAGTGGCTGCTCTCGCTGCCGGTAGATCAGTTGCCTGCTCGAATCGACAAGACCAAGAGCGAGGAGGGGAGCGAGCCCTGGTATCTCTTTGCCCACTGCACCGAGAAGACCGCCAAGCCCTCCACTCACGGTGACTGGAGCACCCTGTTTGGCCGCTTCGGGGCCAGTTTGCAGCCGGTCTCTGTGGGGTGTTGCGGTATGGCGGGCACCTATGGTCACGATGTCAAACTGGTGGAGAACTCCAAGGGCATTTATGGGTTGAGCTGGGCTGACCCGCTCGCCCGTCTACCCAAAGCGCGCTGTCTGGCGACCGGCTATTCGTGCCGTAGTCAGGTCAAGCGGATGGAGGGGGAAAAGCTCAAACATCCATTGCAAGCCCTGCTGGAGCTGCTCTGATGCTGACGTTCCCCAAGCGGTTTCGGGTGCCGAAGGCCTATCGGCATCCACGTTTCTTGCTGTTACCCGCCACTCCCGCTCAGGCGGTGGTGGAGTTTGTCGCCATGTTGCGCGAGCGCGAGCAGCTCCATCAGCTGTTTCGCCCGCATGATCTCTGGCCCTCCGCCAACTTCAGCCTGAGCCAGCACGAAGGGGATCTGGAGTGGCAGCAGTCGGAGTTTCTGGCCAAGCGCTCCTTTGCCTATGGCCTCTGGAGCCCGGATCGGGAGCCGCAATTCTGGGGCGGGGTTTATCTTTACCCCTCGGTGTTGCCTGAGGTAGCGGTGGAGCTCTTCTTCTGGAAGGTGGCCGAGGCGCCCATCACGGATGAGGAGCTGGAGATTCAGCTGCGCGAGTGGCTCGCCAGGGTGTGGCAGTGGCCAGCCCCCCGCTTGCCGGGGCGAGATGTGCCTTGGTCCGAGTGGCCCGGCGTTACCTACCCCTGGTGACATCCCGCTTAAGGGCATGATTGTGTAACACGCAGCTCCGGGTCGGGGCTGCGTTGTTAACACGTCACCTGGTAACCAACAACTCATATAACCGAACCATTTTGCCGATGGAGGGAGTTTCACTCATATCGGTACGCATTCATCGCTTACATAAGGAGTCTGCTCGCAATGAGTCACGATATTGCGCCCATCTGGCGTAAACCCATGAGTCTGGAGGGGCTCAACGCCACCTCTCGCAACACCCTGATGGCCCATCTCGATATCGTCTACACGGCTTTTGGCGCCGATTGGCTTGAAGCGACCATGCCGGTGGATCATCGCACTCACCAGCCCCTTGGCATGCTGCATGGCGGCGCATCCGTGGTGCTGGCGGAAACCTTGGGATCGATTGCCGCCAATATGGCGGTCGGGCCAGATAGCTACTGTGTGGGGTTGGAGGTGAATGCCAACCATCTGCGAGCCAAGCGGGAAGGGGTGGTGACCGGGCGTTGCACGCCGCTTCATCTGGGAGCAACAACCCAGGTGTGGCAGATTGAAATTCGGGACGAACGTGAACGTTTATTGTGCACCAGCCGACTGACCATGGCGGTGCTCAAACACAAGCGGGGCAAGGACTCCAGCGAGGAGTGATCTGCAATAACGCACTATGAGTGCAAAATAAGCAAGCCATACTCGCCAGATCCCTCTATAATTGCCAACGTCTTGAGAGGCTTATCACATTTTTCAAGACAGCAGAACAAAGTGGCGCTATAATCGCCGCCTTTTTGCTATTCCGCGGTGTTAGCCGCCTGCCTTAATCTGGAAGAATCTATGTCTGATACCGAACAACTGCCCCTTTTTAGTGAGCTTGGACTGGCCGCGCCTGTATTGAAAGCGCTGCAGGACGTGGGCTATGAGCGCCCGTCACCAATCCAGGCCGCAGCAATTCCCCACCTGATGGCGGGACACGATCTGCTGGGGCAGGCGCAAACCGGTACAGGGAAGACCGCTGCTTTTGCCTTGCCTCTGTTGTCTCGTCTGGAAGCTGGTAACCGCAACACCCAGATCCTGGTGCTGGCGCCTACCCGCGAACTGGCGCTGCAAGTGGCTGAAGCGTGCCAACGCTACGCCCACCACATGCCCGATTTCCACGTACTGCCCATCTACGGCGGTGCCTCCTACGAAACCCAGACCCGCGCTCTGCGTCGCGGTGCCCAGGTTGTCGTTGGTACTCCGGGCCGCGTGATGGACCTGATCCGTCGCAAGAACCTGGACCTCTCCGGCCTGAAAGCTCTGGTACTGGACGAAGCTGATGAAATGCTGCGTATGGGCTTCATCGACGACGTTGACTGGATCATGGAGCAGTGCCCGAGCACTCGTCAGGTTGCCCTGTTCTCTGCCACCATGCCGGAGCAGATCCGTCGCGTGGCCCAGAAGCACCTGAAGCAGCCCAAAGAGATCAAGATCGCCTCCAAGACTGCTACCGCGACCACTATTCGCCAGCGCTACTGGCAAGTGACCGGTCTGCACAAGCTGGACGCCATGACCCGTCTGCTGGAAGTGGAATCCTACGAAGCCCTGCTGGTATTCGTACGTACCAAGAACGCTGCCGAAGAGCTGGCTGGCAAGCTGGCCGCCCGTGGTCACGCCTGTGAAGCGCTGCACGGCGACATCCCGCAGAAACTGCGTGAGCGTACCGTCGACAAGCTGCGTCAGGGCCAGCTGGACATCCTGATCGCCACCGACGTTGTCGCCCGTGGTCTGGACGTTGAGCGTATCACTCACGTAGTGAACTACGACATTCCGTACGACACCGAATCTTACGTTCACCGTATCGGTCGTACCGGTCGTGCCGGTCGTAAAGGCGAAGCCATCCTGTTCGTTGCTCCGCGCGAGCGTCGCATGCTGCGCGCCATCGAGCACGCAACCCGTCAGGCTATCGAGCCGATGAAGATGCCGAGCACCGAGGACATCAACCAGCATCGTCTGGCCAAGTTCAAGGAGCGCATCCGCGAAACCATGATGGGTGAAGAGCTCGAGATCTACCACAACCTGGTAAACGAGCTGATCGAAGAAGATTCTGCCGATCCGCTGGAGCTGGCTGCCGCACTGGCCAAGCTGGTACAGGGTGACCAACCACTGCTGCTGGATGACTCCATTCCGGACCCGCTGCTGAACGCTGGCAACGATCGTGGTGGCTTCGAGCGCCGTGACTTCAACGACCGTGGTGGTCGTGACTTCGGTGACCGTGGCGATCGTCCTGCCCGTCGCATGCCGTCCCTCGAACCGCGTCCGCTGAAAGACAACCCGGATGTGGAGATGGAGCGCTATCGCGTAGACGTGGGTGCCCATCACGGCGTCAAGCCGGGCCAGATCGTGGGCGCCATCGCCAACGAAGCGAACATCGAGAGCCGCTTCATCGGCAACATCGACATCGCTGATGACTTCTCCACCGTCGATCTGCCGAAAGGCATGACCGCCGATGTACTGGAAGTGATCAAGAAAGCCCGTGTTTGCCAGCGTCCGCTGCAAATCACCCGCTACACCGAAGTGCCAGCCGGTGGCAACACCAGCAGCCGTCCGCCCCGTGGTGATCGTCCGTTCCGTGGCGACCGTCCTTTCAACAAGGATCGCCGTCCCCAGGGGGACCGTCCGTTCAACAAGAGCGGGGAGCGCCGTGAAGGTGGCTTCAACAAAGATCGCAAATTCGGTGGCAAGCGTCGCGAAAGCTGATTGCTGATCCCGTTATGAAGAAGGCCGCTCATTGAGCGGCCTTTTTTGTATCTGCGATAGGGACTGCACCGTCAGTTTGCCTGTGTGGGGGTCATATTTCTGTTTCATAAGCCAGGTCGAGAGCCAAAGGGACATGAATATTTTCCGATGCAGTTGTGACATTCGGAGCCAGGATGCCATGCTTTTGGTGGCATTCGGGTACAGCCTGATGCTGGTTGCCTGATGTGGTGAGCTGGTTGCAGCAACATTGTTTTGCATTGTGACTCTGCCGTTGCCATGTAGCTGGGCAGAGTGAAACCAATAAAACAAACAGTACGATACGGAGGTCTATCATGGGTGGATGGCTTGGCAGTATGTTGCTGTTATCCGGCTGTCTTGTTTCTGGCATGGTGTTGGCTGATGATCCCTTCCTCAAGATCAAGGGGGATGGCTGTTGCAATGGTAAAGGGGAGGTCGTGTTGACCCGGGCCGAGTTTGAGGCCTTACCTCAGACAGAGGTCAAGACCCAGACCCCCTGGACCGAGGGGGATCACACCTATCGTGGCGTGCTGCTGCGAGATCTGGTCAAGATGTATGGTCTCAAGAGTGGGGAGGTCAAGGCGGTCGCCATCAATGACTACTGGGCGGCTGTGCCGCTGGAAGATGGAGATAAATATGCGGTATTGCTGGCCGAGAAGCAGGATGGCAAGGTGTTGACCCTGCGCAACAAAGGGCCGCTCTGGATCATCTATCCCCTCTCTGAACACCCGGAGCTGAACAAGGAGCTCTATCACAGCCGGATGGTGTGGCAACTGACGGCGATTGAGAGCAAATAAGATGCTGCGCGGCAAGTTTCTGAGCTTGATCCTGATGGTGACTGCCTTTTTGGGGGTCGCCATCTGGTCGGTCTGGAACTATGACCGTGCTTTTAATGCTGTGACCCGCTATACCCAACTCTCCGCCTGGGCGTTGGCGCAGCTGGAGCTGGAAATCCGTGGCTTTGATGAGGCGCTCTCTCTCTATCGCACCGGTTCGACCAGTCAAAATGAGATGAACAAGCGTTTTGATATTGCCTGGAACCGTCTCGATGTCTTCCTGCACGGTGAAGAGGCAAAGCAGGTTCGAGCTCGCTTTGGTGCTGAACAAGCGGTAGGGAAGATCATGGCCCTGTTCGAGAAGTATGAGCAGGCCGTGGTCAGTGGAGAGCGAGATTCGAAAGAACTTGCTCGTTTCGCCGAGGAGTTGGCTCGGGATCTGGCTGCCATCCGCGATGTGATGGTGAAAAATTTCACCGGTCCATCCGCTATTGCCCAGCGGGAGGTACTCAACTCGTCGCGTATCCAGAACTTCTTCATTCTGGCTTTCTTGATGTTGGCGACCGTGGTGATGCTGCTGATGCTGTTTCGCGAAGTGCGCCACCAGCACTTTCTTGCGTGGAATGATGCGCTAACCCGCTTGCCAAACCGGGCCTCCTTGATCAAACACCTCAAGCAGCTGACGGGACATAAAGGGGGGCGCAGCAGCGTGACCGTCTGTCTGGTGGATCTTGGCCATTTCAGGGAGGTAAATGACAGCCTGGGCTACGAGGTGGGGGATGCATTGCTGACGCAACTGGCCGAGCGGATCCGCGCGGTATCGGTTGACGGTCTCTTTGCCGCCCGAACCGGTAGCGATGAGTTTGCCATCATTATTTCCGGCGTTATGCCCACCTATTTGCGCTTTCCATTTCTGGAGCAGCTGCGTAACGAACTTGCCGGGCTTGCCTTGGCGACTGATCCCGCCCACCGGGTGCGGGTCTTTATGGGGGTCAGCCAGTACGTGCGACCGGTACACACGCCGGAGGAGATGCTGCTGTTTGCCGATATCGCCCTCGACAGTGCCAAGCGCAAGCGGCTGAATCGTTACGTGGTTTTCTCCAGCAGCATGTATCAGCACTATCTGCGCAACCGCCGTTTGTCGACCGAGTTGCGCGAGCTGATCCAGCACCACAGCAATTTGCAGTTGAGCCTCTACTATCAGCCCATTGTCCGTGGTCAAGGTAGGGTGCGACTGGGGGCTGAGGTACTGATCCGCTGGAATCACCCGGAGTACGGGTTTATTCCGCCCCTCGATATCATCTCGCTGGCGGAAGATAACGGGCTGGGGGAGGCGCTCGGGTTATGGATCTTCCGGCGCTTGCAACATGATCTCGCCATTTTCCCGAGCGACTTGATTGAACCGCTGGAGATCTCGGTCAACCTCTCGAGTTCCATGTTCACTATAGGGTTGGCAGCCCAGCTGGATGAGAACATGAGGGAGGGGCCGCTAAGCCTGCAACAGCTGATCGTAGAGCTGACCGAAACGATTGCTCTGGATGATATCGAGCTGAGCAAGCAGATCATCGATACCCTGCGTCATATCGGAGTGCGGGTGGCCCTTGATGATTTCGGTACCGGCTGGTCATCGTTCTCCTACTTGCGGGAACTCTATTTCGACAAGCTCAAGATTGACCGCTCATTTATCACTGCCATCGACAACGATACCCGTCAGGCCCTGTTCGTCGAGGCGATCACCAGCCTCTCTCATCAACTCGGTGTGCGGGTGGTGGCGGAAGGGGTGGAGAACAACGATGAGCTGAAGGCGGTGCTGAGCATCGGCGTTGATGAAATTCAGGGCTATTTCTACTCGAGGCCCTTGCCGTTGCAGGACTTTTTGCTGTTCTGCCATCGCTACTTTATCAATCGGAGCATCATGCAGGAGGTTGCGCTGGGTTAGCGAGCGGTACCTTTTCACCGTCACCACAAGCTAACGTGCTGTTGTTTATCTAGTCGAATACAACAAGAAGGCGACCATCTGGTCGCCTTCTTGTTGTGCATTGTGACGTGCAGAGTTCGCAGCCCGAGGGGCTATCAGAGCACCATGGCGGCAATCCAGCCGAAGATCACCAGCGGGATGTTGTAGTGAATAAAGGTGGGCACCACGCTGTCCCAGATATGGTCGTGCTGACCATCTGCGTTGAGGCCGGAGGTGGGCCCCAGAGTCGAGTCGGAGGCTGGTGAACCCGCATCCCCCAGCGCGCCAGCGGTACCAACCAGTGCGATGATCGCCATTGGTGAGAAGCCAAGCTGCAGACAGAGCGGCACATAGATGGTGGCGATGATGGGCACGGTGGAGAAGGAAGAACCGATCCCCATGGTGATGAGCAGACCCACCAGCAGCATCAGGAAGGCGGCGATCCCCTTGTGCTGACCAATGCCGGAGGCGACCACCTGAACCAGAGAGTCGACCCCGTGAGTTGCCTTCATCACGGCGGCAAAACCGGCGGCAGAGATCATGATGAAGCCGATCAGCGACATCATACGCACCCCCTGAGTGAAGGCATCCTGGCTTTCGCGAAACTTGATGACGCCGCCGCAGGTGAAGATGACAAAACCGGCCAGTGCACCCAGTACGATGCTGTTGGTCATCAGTTGCAGCCCCAGCGCTACGCCAATGGCCAGCAGGGCCACCCAGATGTGGGTGAGGTTGAGTTCGACCGCTTCGGGCTCGGCGTCCAGGATCTTGGCCAGATCGTATTGGCGCGGTTTGCGATAGCTGATGAACACCGCGATCAGCAGGCCCAAAACCATACCGGCGACCGGAATGGCCATCGCCAGCGGGATCTGGCTGGTGGTGATGGGCACGCCGTTATCGATCAGGTTCTTGGCCAGAATGTTATTCAGGAAGATGCCACCAAAGCCGACCGGCAGCACCATGTAGGTGGCTGTCAGGCCAAAGGTGATGACACAGGCCACCTGACGACGGTCGATCTGCATCTGCGCCATCACATGCAGCAGCGGCGGGATCAGGATGGGAATAAAGGCGATGTGAACCGGGATCAGGTTCTGGGAGGAGATCGCCACGGCCAGCACGGAAGAGAGCAGCAGGGTTTTGACCCACATGATACGGGTCGAGCTGGCATCCTTGCCCAACTGGTTGATCACCTTGCGGGCCAGCAGGTCGGTGATCCCGGAGCGGGAGATGGCAACCGCAAAGGCGCCCAGCATGGCGTAGGAGAGAGCAATCTCGGCGCCACCGCCCAGGCCACCGCTGAAGGTGGTGAGGGTATCGGTCAACGACAGCCCACCGACCAGGCCGCCAGCAATGGCCCCCAGCGCCAGCGAGACCACCACATTGATCCGCAGCAGACTGAGCACCAGCATCAGCCCGACTGCGATAACAACTGGATTCATTTGATTTCCTTATAGTTTGTTATTGCTGTCTGTCATGTGAAGGGGAGTTAGTTTGCGAAAAATGTGACAAATGTCGAGTAAAAAATCAGTCAAACCCCTCATATCACAGCAGCATGTGGCACAAGGTTGCTCAACATGAGGGTTTGTGACCTGTTTGTCTCCGTGCATCCCGTGCGCAGCGGTGGATAGTGACGTTGATAGCGATTTCCGGTGCGCCGTGCAATCAATCACTTCCCTAAAAAGCGAAGGCTGCCAGTGGCAGCCTTGTCCGTTTATTCTTGTCCCTCATCGTCGGCAGGGGCATCGGTTGTGTCATCATCCGGATGTGCTGGCGGCCAGCCCCCCATGCTCTTCCAGCGGTTGACGATATGACAGAACAGCTCTGTGGTGCGTTCGGTGTCATAGAGGGCAGAGTGCGCCTCTTTATTGTCAAACGGAATGCGGGCGCTCTGGCACGCTTTGGCCAGCACGGTCTGACCCAGCGCCAATCCGGAGAGGGCTGCGGTGTCGAAGGTGGCAAACGGGTGGAACGGATTGCGCTTGAGGCCTGCGCGCTCGGCGGCAGCCATCACGAAGCCGTGATCAAAGGTGGCGTTGTGGGCCACTATGATGGCGCGGCCGCAATCCTGCTCCTTCATCCCCTTGCGGATCCCCTTGAAGATCTCGGTCAGCGCCTCTTTTTCCGAGACAGCGCCACGCAACGGGTTGTAGGGGTCGATGCCGGTGAACTCCAGCGCAGCCTTTTCCAGGTTGGCCCCTTCGAAGGGCTCGACATGAAAGTGGAATACCTGATCGGGAACGAGCCAGCCCTGCTCATCCATTTTCAGGGTGTAAGCCGCGATTTCGAGCAGGGCATCGGTCTTGGCGTTGAACCCGGCTGTTTCAACATCGATGACGACGGGGTAAAAACCACGGAAACGGCCCTTGAGGGTATGAACTGCGTCGGTCATGGGATCTCGGTCGGGATAAAATGAGGCGGCATTATGGCAAAAAAGCACAGGCTTGTCCTCCCATCCCACGCAGGATACCGCGGCAAGGTGGCGCTCGATTTAATATCTGTGCAGCCACCAGCGGGCGGCAATCAGCGCCGTGAGCGTGCCCAACAGGGCGCTGGCCAGCACATCCACCGGCCAATGCATTCCCATTACCATGCGCGACAGACCAACCCCCAGCGCCCACAACGGCAGCAGCCAGACGCCTGTGGGGGCGCGGGCAAGCCAGATAAGGCCAAAGAACTGGGCCAGGCTGATGGCGGCGATGCTGTGGCCGGAGGGGAAGGCGTAGTTCACCTCGGCCTGCCAGTGGTGGCCGAGCCACTCTGGCAGGGCCAGCAACTGGCTGGCGGCGTGAACCTGTTCAGTGCGCACATCGATGCTACTGGCGTAGAAGTGCTTGATGGCCGGGATCAGCGCCTGACTCTCAAGCCAGAGCAGATAGGGTCTGGGCTCTTCTGTCAGGTGTTTGATCAGGCTCTTGAGCACCCAGTCGCTGGCGAGCAAGGTTGCCAGCACACACCCCAGCGCAATGAAGGGAGCCAGCTCCAGTTTGAGTTTGTAGCGGGTCAGCAACAGCAAGAGGGCGCCACTGACCCCGATCCCGGGAAGATCGACCATGCGGGTGAGGGCGTATGACCACCATAACCAACCTGATTGCAGGGAGCCGGTCAGAAAAGGCTGCCAGGGCAGGGTGGCGAGCAGCAGCAGGGGCAGGATCAACAGGGCAGTGAAGCCAAGCACCTGGCTGCGGGTGAGTGAGGCGGTTGACGTTGGGAGCGACGAAGCGTGTGGCGGCATGGTGGGTATGGGCGATCGCGAAAAAAGAGGGGCATTGTGCCACCGTGACATGCCCGGACAAAGCCGAGCAGCACGTTTGTTACCTCTGCTTACACATTTGTGGCGACATCCTCTGTTTTAGCGGGTTGATGGAGAGGCTGCCGCGCAATGTGGTCCCCTTTCGCGCCGGATTGCATCACAGGCTGAAATCTCGGGCGGCTTTGCGCTAGAATGGCGCCCCCGTGGCGGTTGTGACCAAAGAGAGCCCGATGAAGATAGTCGTTGATGAGAATATGCCCCATGCCGTGGAGCTGTTTGCCGAATTTGGCGAGGTGATCCCCTTGCCTGGGCGGCAGATGCAGGCACACGATCTGCTGGATGCCGATGTGCTGCTGGTGCGTTCGGTCACCCGCGTCAACGGCGATTTGCTGGCGACCAGCCCCAAACTCGGGTTTGTCGGCACCGCCACCATAGGCACAGACCATGTGGACAAGGCCCTGCTGGCAAGCCGCAATATTCCCTTCTTCAGCGCCCCCGGTTGCAACAAGTATTCGGTGGGGGATTATGTGCTCTCCGCCCTGCTGGTGCTGGCGGAGCGTTATGAACTCGACCTCTCGGCCATGACTTTGGCGGTGATTGGCGCGGGCAATACCGGCGAGTGTGTGGCTGGCAAGGCCCAAGCGCTCGGCATGCGGGTACTGCGCAGCGATCCACCCAAGGCGCGTAATACCCCCGATGCGGGCTTTGTCGATTATCAGACCGCTCTTGGTGCCGATATCGTCAGCTTCCATGTGCCCATTACCCGTGAAGGGCAGGATGCCACCTACCATCTGCTCGATGCCGAACAGATTGCCGCGCGCCCTGCCGGGCAGATCCTGATCAATGCTTCCCGGGGCGAGGTGTGGGATAACCGGGCCCTGCTGGCGCGCCAGTTGGGCGATGCGCCTTTGCGACTGGTGATGGATGTGTGGGAGAACGAGCCCGAGCCACTGGCTGCGCTGGTGCCCCATACCGAGATTGCCACCCCCCATATCGCTGGTTACAGCCTGGAGGGGAAGGCGCGCGGTACCTGGATGCTCTACCAGGCGCTGTGCCAGCAGCTGGGACGCCAGCCTCGTCAGGATTTGAGTGGGCTGTTGCCCGCCCCCGATGTGCAGGCAGTGGTGCCGGGCCGCGCGCCGGATCAGGCGCTGATCAAGCAGCTGGTTCATCTGGTCTATGATGTGCGCCGCGATGATGCCCGTTTCCGGGCCCGACTCGGCTTGCCCGGCAGCTTTGACGAGCAGCGCAAACACTATCCCGAGCGCCGTGAACTATCCTCCCTGCAGGTTGAGGGGGCGTTTGCCGACCAGGCGCTGGGCGAGCTGGGATTTGCGCTGTCACGCCCCTGAATCGGGGACTAGGAGTTGGAAGATAACTGGAAGAGGTGAGCCGTACTGGCTACCTCGACCCCCTTTTTTACTGAGCTGGCGCAGATACTACTGCGCTGGCTCAGCCATATCAGGCAGCGTCATCTCGCCGTGCGGGAGCCTGCCGACCATGGCGCCACCCGGCGCCATTGCAGCATTATCAGAGGAGAACAGAATGAGCCAGCAGTTTAACGTAGCGGTATTGGGTGCCAGCGGCGCCGTGGGTCAGGCGATGATCGAGATCCTGGAAGAGCGCGAATTTCCGGTAGCGACCCTCTATCCGCTGGCTTCCAGCCGCAGCGCCGGTGATACCGTGCGCTTTGGCGGCAAAAACCTCGAGATCCTCGATGTGGAGGAGTTTGACTGGAGCCAGGTACAGATCGCACTCTTCTCCGCCGGTGCAGAGGTCTCTGCCAAGTGGGCGCCGATTGCTGCCGAACACGGCTGCATCGTCATCGACAACACCTCCTGCTTCCGTTACGACGAAGATATCCCGCTGGTGATCCCGGAAGTGAACCCGGATGCGCTGGCCGATTTTCGCAATCGCAACATCATCGCCAACCCCAATTGTTCCACCATCCAGATGCTGGTGGCTTTGAAGCCGCTGCACGACGAAGTGGGCATTGCCCGCATCAACGTGGCCACCTATCAATCCGTATCAGGCTCCGGCAAAGAGGGGGTCAGCGAGCTGGCAGGTCAGACAGCTCATCTGCTCAACGGTCGTCCGGTGGAACCGACCCTCTATCCGCAACAGATCGCCTTTAACCTGATCCCGCAGATCGACAGCTTCACCGACAACGGCTACACCCGTGAAGAGATGAAGATGGTATGGGAAACCCAGAAGATCCTGGGGGATGCCAGCATTGCCGTGAACCCCACCTGCGTGCGGGTGCCGGTCTTCTACGGCCACGCCGAGGCGGTACACGTCGAACTGCACCAGCCGCTCGATGCCGAACAGGTCAAGGATCTGCTGCGCAGTGCGCCGGGTGTGACCCTGTTTGATGACGAAGGGGACTATCCGACCCCGGTGCGTGACGCAACCGGCAAGGATGAGGTGCTGGTGGGTCGGGTACGCCAGGATATTTCTCACCCGAGTGGTATCAATATGTGGATCGTGGCCGATAACGTTCGTAAGGGCGCGGCAACCAACAGTGTACAGATTGCCGAGCTGCTGGTTCGCGACTATCTGTAAGGCTGGTCAGATGCCACAGATGCGCAGCAGGGAGTGCTGCGCATCCGGCCTGTGATCAAACCAGGGTGTGACCCATGCCGCACTCCGTCACTTCAAGATTCTGTTGCGATATCAACTGATTAAGTTTTTTCCTACACTCAGGGTCAAGTTGGGTGCTAAATGTGTCGGACTGCTGGCTTGCCAGGCGAGCCTGATTTATATTGAACCGACTGTTTTGGGGTAACTATCCAGATTTTTCAATGTGATAGGGCCGTCATACGAAGGAACGAATATGGGACATTCCCGCATAACATTGGCAACGCTACTCGCATTGGGTCTGCTGGGCACCGTCCAGGCTGAAGACTCGGCGCGGGAGCCTTTTTTTGTCGAGCTAAAAGGCCCTGACGAACCCGCACCTCCCGCCGTCAATTCCCAGCCACTGGCGCAGCCGGTCGCCAGACCCGTCGCACAACCGGTGCGTACAACCGCCCAGCCGGTGGTGCGTCAGGTCACTGCCAATGCCGGTAGCTATGGCCCTGTTCGTCCGACCGATACCCTCTGGAGCCTGGCGAGCAAATATCGCCCCTCCAATCGGGTCAGCGTCTACCAGACCATGGTGGCGATTTACGAGAAAAACCCCCGCAGTTTTGCCGATGGCAATATCAACCACATTCTGGTGGGATCCCGCATTCTGCTGCCGACCGCGGCCGAGGCGAGCGTCATCACTGATGCTCAGGCCCGCGCCAAGTTCCGTAGCGACAACGCCAGCTGGAAGGGGTTAAGCCCCAAATATCTGGCTGACAAGCAGGCCCATACAGCCAAGCCGGCTGCCGCCAAGCCCGCGAAGGTGGAAGCCGCCAAGACCGAGCCGGTGAAGGCTGCGCCTGCGCCGCTGCCAGTGGCGAAAGCCGCCCCCATTCCCGCCCCGGTGGTGGCACCGCAACCGGCTGCTGAAACCAAAGAAGTGGCCAAGGTGAGCGAGCCTGCGCCGAAAGAGGCGGTAGCACCTGCTCCGAGCGCAGCAGAAGGCACCACCCCGGCGCCTCTGCCTTCCGATCTGGATAAACCGGTGGGCAAACCGGCCACCGAGATGGCGCTGGCACTGGAAGATGCCAATGCCCAGCTCGGCCAGGTGACCGAGATGAACCACAGGCTCAAGCTGCGTCTGCAATCCCTGACCGAAGAGGTGGAGACCCTCAAGGCCCAGCTGCAGGATCAGACGGCGCTGCAAAAAGAGATTGCCGAGCTCAAGGCTCAACCGGTCCCGCCGGTGGCAGCCGAGCCTGAGCCTGAGAAAAACTGGTTGATGGATCTGCTCTCCTCACCGCTCAACCTCGCCATGATCATTCTGCTGCCTGTGCTGCTGGTCTTGGCGCTGGTGACCCTGTGGCTGCGTGCCCGGGCCCGCCGCGAACTGGAAGAGCAGGAGAAGAGCCTCTCCGAATCCACCGCCATGATGATGGATCAGGAGCAGAGCGAGTTTGATGATCTGCTGAGCGTCGATGTGACCGACAACGAGCCGGTGCGCCCGGTGCCGGATCTCAACACCCCCGATGGCTTTATGCCGATGGAGCCTGACGAGCCGGCCGCCAAGCCGGATGTCGATCTGGTGTTCAGCGACGAGGGCGAGATGGAGCTGCAGGGCTTTGAGCCCGAGCGGATGGCGGCCCAGCCAGCCAGTCGTGACCCGGACCTTGTGCCGGATCTCGATCTCTCGCTGGATGAGCCTATCGCGCTGGCCAACGAGCCCGCCATGGATCTGGCCAGCGAGTTCAACCCCAAGCCCAAGGCCGCTGACGAGATCATGAGCGAAGAGGAGCTGCAGGCAGCCCTGTTTGCCGAGCTGGATGCGGATCTCTCCGCCGACCTCGAGCCCGATTTGAGCTCCATCGACGAAGTCGGTGCCGCTGACGACGATCTGGCGAGCTTCGATCTCGGCGATTTCGACAGTGCCCTCGACGAGCCCGCCACAGGGAAAGATGACAACGCCATTGATCTCAGTGCCGCAGAGGACGCCGACGAGAGTGCGGATGCCATGCTGGCCGAGCTCGGTCTTGAGCCTGTCAAGGCGAAGGAAGCGGAGCTGGATCTGGAGTGGGATCCCAACGAGCTGGCGCTCTCCGATTTCGAAGATGCGTTCGCCGAGGTGGAATCACATCCGGCAGATCTCCAGCCCCGTGAGCAGGCACAGGAGAGTGGCTACGTCGAGATCGACAAGCTGCTGGCCGAAGCGGATGCCACCGCGCCGGAGCAGGAGCCGTATCAGGGCTTCTCGCTGGATGTGGGGCTCGATGGCTTCCCCGAGGTGCTGCCGGAATCCACCGGATTTGACGTGGATGCCGACGACGGCGGTGTGGGGGCCAAGCTGGATCTGGCCCGTGCCTACCTCGAGATTGATGACAAGGATAGCGCCCGCGAGCTGCTGCAAGAGGCTGCGGAGCAGGGCAGCGATCACCAGCGCGCCGAAGCCGAGAAGTTGCTCAAGCGGTTGGGCTAAAGCATTTCCCATCACGGGATCAGCAAAACGGGGGCAGCCAGCAGGCTGCCCTCTTCTTTTGGCGAGTTGCAACGGTGCGAGTATGGCCGCGCAGGCTCTCAATCTGGGCCAATTGCGTGCGTGGTGGGACTTTTCAGGCTGAGCGCGTATAATCCGCCCCGTTTCTTTCACTGCGTTTTCACAACAAGACAAGTTTATCCATGCGAATTGCCCTAGGTATTGAATATGACGGCAGCCGGTATTTCGGCTGGCAGCGTCAGCGTGAAGTGATCAGCGTGCAGGCTGAACTGGAGACGGCGCTGAGCCGGATTGCCAACCACCCTGTCTCCATCCAGTGTGCCGGACGCACCGATGCCGGTGTCCATGCGACCGGTCAGGTGATCCACTTCGATACCGAGGCGAACCGTGCCGAAGGGGCCTGGACCCTGGGGCTCAATTCCAACCTGCCGCCGGATATCGCCGTGCGCTGGGTCAAGCAGGTGGACGAGAGCTTCCACGCCCGCTTCAGCGCCACCGCCCGTCGCTACCGCTATGTCATCTACAACCACAACTACCGGCCGGCGATCCTCGGCAGTGGCGTCAGCCACTACCACGAGACCATCGATGCGGAGTTGATGCACCAGGCGGGCCAGAGCCTACTGGGGGAGCACGACTTCAGCACCTTCCGTGCCGTCGCCTGCCAATCCAACACCCCGTGGCGCAATGTGACCCATCTGTGTGTCAGCCGCTCCGGCCCCTACATCGTGCTCGACATCAAGGCCAACGCCTTCCTGCACCATATGGTGCGCAACATCACCGGCTCCCTGCTGCTGGTGGGGCAGGGGCTCAAACCGGTGGAGTGGATTGCCGAGGTGCTGGCTGCCAAGGATCGCAATCTGGCCGGGCCGACCGCCAAGGCCGGTGGCCTCTATCTGGTCGACGTGGATTACCCAGCCGAGTTTGCTCTACCGCAGTTGCCGCTCGGCCCGCTGTGGCTGCCGGACTCGGCACCGGGTACGACCAGTTTTTAGTAACTGCGCCCGAAAAATTGTGGTTTAATGACCCGTCATTTGTTGCCATCGAGCTATTAAGTCATTGAACAATCTAGGCTCGATGCGTTTTGTCAGGCACAAAAGCATTAAGGAATTCCATGAGCTGGCTTGAGAAGATTCTTCCCAAGAGCAAGATCACTGCGCCCCGTCGTCACAACATTCCGGAAGGGGTGTGGACCAAGTGCAGTGCTTGTGAACAGGTGCTCTACCGGGCAGAGTTGGAGCGCAACCTCGAAGTGTGCCCCAAGTGTGATCATCATATGCGCATCAGCGCCCGCGCCCGTCTCGAGAGCTTCCTCGATGAGCAGGGTCGTACCGAGATCGGTGCCGAGCTGGAGCCGCAGGATGTACTGAAATTCAAGGATTCCAAGCGCTACAAGGATCGTTTGTCTGCCGCTCAGAAAGAGACGGCGGAGAAAGATGCGCTGGTGGTGATGAAAGGGACCCTCAAAGGGGTACCGGTTGTCGCCTGTTCGTTCGAATTCTCCTTCATGGGGGGCTCCATGGCCTCCGTGGTCGGTGCCCGCTTTGTACGCGCCGTCGAGGAGTGCATCAAGGAAGGCCGTGGCCTGGTCTGCTTCTCCGCCTCTGGTGGTGCTCGCATGCAGGAAGCCCTCTTCTCCCTGATGCAGATGGCCAAGACCAGTGCTGCGCTGGACCGACTCACCAAGGCGGGCCTGCCCTATATCTCCGTGCTGACCGACCCCACCATGGGTGGCGTCTCTGCCAGTCTGGCGATGCTGGGTGACATCAACGTGGGCGAGCCCAAGGCGCTGATCGGCTTTGCCGGCCCGCGCGTTATCGAGCAGACCGTGCGCGAGAAACTGCCGGAAGGCTTCCAGCGCTCCGAGTTCCTGCTGGAAAAGGGTGCCATCGATATCATCATCGATCGCCGCGAAATGCGTAACCGTCTGGCCAGCCTGCTCGCCAAAATGCTGAATACTCACGTCATCGAAGAGTGAAGATGAGTTCAAACATGCAACAATTCCAAAGCCGGTCGCTTGTCGACTGGCTTTCTTATTTGGAGCAGATCCATCCGGTCAATATCGACATGGGGCTGGATCGGGTCGGTGCCGTTGCCCGGCGTATGGGGCTTACCCAGCTGCCGTTCAAGGTGATCACGGTGGCGGGCACCAACGGCAAGGGCTCCAGCTGTGCCATGGCGGCCAGCATTCTGATGGCCGCAGGCTATAAGGTCGGCGTCTACTCCTCGCCCCATCTGCTGCGCTTTACCGAGCGGGTGCGGGTCAACGGGCAAGAGCTGCCCGACAGCGATCACTGCGCCGCCTTTGCCGAGGTGGAAGCTGCTCGCGACGAGATTGCCCTTACCTTCTTCGAGTTCGCCACCCTGGCTGGCTTGTGGCTCTTCTGCCGCGCCGCACCGGATGTGCTGCTGCTGGAAGTGGGGCTGGGTGGTCGGCTCGACGCCACCAACGTGGTGGAGTCCGATGTGGCGATGATCACCTCCATTGCCCTCGATCACTGCGACTGGCTGGGTGATACCCGCGAAGCTGTGGCGGTGGAGAAGGCCGGGGTCTATCGCGCCGGTAAACCCGCCATCAGTGGCGAGCCCAATCCGCCTGCGACTATCGCGAGTGAAGCACTGCGTCTTGGCGCCAACCTGCGTCAGGTCGGTATCGATTTTCGTGGCGATGAGCACGAGAGCGGTTGGGATTATCACGGCCTCAACCAGTGGCGGGATCTGCCAAAACCGGGGCTGCCGCTGATGAACGCGGTGACCGTGCTGGCGGCGCTGGAATCCCTCGGCTTGCCGCTGCCGGAGTCCGCCATTCGTGACGGGCTTGCCAATGCCCGGCTGGCTGGCCGGATGCAGCAGCTGCAAAGTGCGCCGCTGGTGATCGTCGATGTGGCCCATAACCCCCATTCGGCAGCCTATCTGGCAGCGCAATTGCGCAAGATGCCCTGCTCGGGTGTACGCCGCGCCGTGGTCGGCATGCTCAAAGACAAGGACATGGCGGGATCCCTTGCCGAACTCGATGGTCTGATCGGCGAGTGGTATCTGGCCAGCCTCACCGGCCCGCGCGCCGCCACTGCTGCGCAGCTGGCTGCGGCGCTGGGGGAGGGAAAGGGGCCTGCCAGGGAGTTTGATGATGTCAGCGCCGCTTATCAGGCAGCGTTGGCCGCATCGAGTCCGGACGATATGGTCATTGTGTTTGGTTCGTTTTACACTGTCGCCGACATTCTGGCGGGTGTCGCCGTCTAGGCCACACCCCGGCTCCCCGGCCCTCGGGCGGGGAGCCAAATCGCATATTGAGTTACGTAAAGGTAGGATTCAACTTGGCCTCGAAGTTTCAAAACCGTCTGGTGGGCACCGTCATCCTGGTGGCCCTGGTTGTTATTTTCCTGCCGGACTTGCTGGATGGTCATAAGCTGGCACAAAAGGAGGAGGCCTTTGCCAAGATCCCGCTGCGCCCCGAGCTGGAGCCTGCCAAGCCTGCGCTGCAGGTCTCGGCAGCCAGCAGCCTGCCCGCCGATCATCTGGCCAGCCAGCAACAGGCCTCTGCGGCCCAACAGTGGCAAGTGGAAGAGGTGGCTGACCCTATGACCCTCGCCGGTCAGGGCAACGGTGCACAGCCGGCGACAACCCCTGCCGCATCGGTACAGCCGCAACAGAATGCCCAACCCAAGCCACAGCCCAAGCCGGAAGTGGTGGCCAAAAAACCGGTCGAACCGCCCAAGCCAGCACCCAAGCCGACGCCAGCCAAACCGGTTGAAGTGGCCAAGGCGCCCGCACCGGCCAAGCCGCAGGTGGGTCAGATCAAGTCCCTCGACGATCTGATTGAAAGCAAGATGACCCAGCCGACCACACCCGCGCCTGCTGCGGCACCGGCACAGGGTAGCTGGATCCTCCAGCTTGGCGCCTTCAAGAACGTCGACAGCGTCAACGCGCTGGTGAGCAAGCTGCGGGCGGCGGGCTACTCTGCCCACACCTCGCCGCGCACACCGGTGCAGGGTCAGCTCAACCGGGTCTTTATCGGACCGGATGTCTCCAAGGCCAAACTGCAGGGGATGCAGGGGCGGATCTCCCAGATGACCGGCCTCAGTGGCTCGGTAGTCTCTTACAACCCGTAACGGTGTAATGGCCCTCTGAAACAAACACCGCGCCCCGTGCGCGGTGTTTTTTTATCTGGCCGTCGTGATTTTTAAGGTCGGCGTCGTACAGGTCACCCCCCGGTTGGGATTTTCGGGCAGTTGGGGTAGTCTGAGCCCTTCTGCTACTCACAGGAGTTCAAGATGATCCTCTCGACGACCCCCACGCTGGAAGGCAAAACCATTCGTGAATACCGCGGCATCGTGGTTGGCGAAGCCATTCTCGGCGCCAATATTTTCAAGGATCTCTTTGCCGGGATCCGTGACATCATCGGAGGCCGCTCCGGCGCCTATGAAAAAGAGCTGGCCCGTGCCCGCGAGATCGCCTTCGATGAGCTGAAAGAGCGCGCAGCGGCCCTTGGTGCCAACGCAGTGGTCGGCATCGATATCGACTACGAAGTTGTGGGGCAAAACGGCAGCATGCTGATGGTCAGCATCAGTGGCACCGCCGTGGTGGTCTGATCGGGCTTCCGCCTCTGCATGAGCAATGAGCCGATAACTGGGTTATCGGCTTTTTTATTGCCTGTCTGATACGTGGCGGCTGGCGGGGTTATCATTCAACTCATTGATTTTAAATATTTATATTTATTAATAATTCCGCTAACCGGTTTTATTTTTTTTAACTGGGTGGCCCGAGAGGGTCAAGCTAGAGTGCCGCCATCAGGAACGACACCGCTCACGGACGATGTTCTCTTCTCTTGAAGGCGTATCACTATGAATCAAAAACCTGCTCTGCTGACCCTTGTCATGTTGGCCATGACCGCCCATGCCGGCAGTGCCCTCGCGGCGCTGCCCAATTTCAGCGCCACTTGTCCCACCGACATCCGGGTCAAGTCACAAGGGGGCAACGTCTTTATCAATGGCAAGAAGGCGACCCTAAAAACACTGGCGCCCGCCGCCTATTCGGCCACAAACGGCAAGGTAGTCATCGGGATCACCTTCGACCTGCCCGCCAGCGAACCCACCCTGGATTACGTCATCAAGCATGATCGCCGGGCCCACGGCTTTTGCACCGTGCACGCCTGGTCGTCGGGCAAGGCCGCCGCACTGCCGATGGCCAAGGGGGACTCGCCCTATCAGGGCAAGTGGATCGCCAAAAACCGCGAGACCGGCGCCACGGTGGCCAATATTCAGGTGGATGGCAAGGAGCAGGTGTGGGTCAACGGAGTCAAGGTGAAGGCGAAACGGGCCGATGGCGCGCTGCAGTTTCGTAAGGGCACCATCCTCTACACCTTGCAAGGGGATCCGCGTATTCGCGATGAGAGCGACTGGAATGACAGCGATGTTCAGAACACCGGCCCCATCCGGCTCGAGTAACAGACGTGCCGTGCCACGGCTTGGTCATTGATGCAAAAACAGAGAGCGGCATGGCCGCTCTCTGTTTTGTTGTCTCTATTGGTTGATCGCCGTGCGGGGCTAGATGCCGTGGATGGCGTTGGCTTCCCCATACCAGTCCAGCTTGTCGGCCAGAGTGACCACTGTGCCGATGATGATGAGGCTCGGGCTTTTCACCTGACGGGCCAGTTCGGCTAACAGCTGTAGCTCGCCGCGCACCACCCGCTGACTGAGCTGGGTGCCTTGCTCCACCAGCGCCACCGGGGTGTGACCTGGCATGCCGTGGGTTTGCAGCGCATCCTGAATGCGGGCGGCGTGGGCCAGCCCCATGTAGAACACCAGGGTCTGGCGGGGGGCCGCCAGCGCCGACCACTCCTGGGCGATATTGCCCTCCTTGTCGTGGCCGGTGATGAACTGCACCCGCTGAGCGTGATCGCGGTGGGTGAGGGGAATGCCGCTGTAGGCGGCGCAGCCTGAGGCTGCTGTAATGCCCGGTACCACCGAGAAGGGGATGCCCGCCTCGGCCAGGGTTTCCAGCTCCTCGCCACCCCGGCCAAAGATAAAGGGATCGCCCCCCTTGAGCCGCACCACCTGTTTGCCCAGCAGCGCTTGTTCCAGCAACAGTTGGTTGATCGCCTGCTGGGGCACGCAGTGGCGGCCCGCCTCCTTGCCGACAAAGATCCGCTCGGCATCCCGGCGAACAAGCGCCAACACCTCCTGCGAGACCAGTCGGTCATAGACCACCACATCCGCCTGCTGCAACTGCTGCAAGCCATTCAGGGTGAGCAGCCCCGCATCACCGGGGCCCGCTCCCACCAGGGTGACGCTTCCCTTGCTCTGTGGTTGCTCATCGAGCAGCTCTGCGACGCTCTGTTCGGCAGCTTGCTGCTGACCGCGGGCCAGCTGGCATGCCAGTCGCTCATGGCTAAAGAGCCGCTCCCAGAAGCGACGGTGGGCCAGCTTGTCCGGAATGAGTTTGACCCGCTCGCGCAGCTTGCCCGCCAGCGCCGCGAGCTGGCCGAGGTGTTGCGGTAGCAACGCTTCGAGTTTTTCCCGCAGCTGGCGGCTCAGTACCGGCGCCGCGCCTGCGCTGGAGATGGCCACCATCAGCGGCGAGCGGTCAATGATCGCGGGCATGATGGCGCTGCAGTGGGCCGGAGAGTCCACCACATTGCAGAAGATCTGGCGCAGGTTCGCCTCATGAAAGACCTGCTGGTTGACCTCTTGCTGGTTGGTGGCGGCGATCACCAGCCACTTGCCATCGAGCAGTTCGGGATGAAAGCTGGCGGCGCAGACGGTCAGGCGACCCTGCTCGGCCCAGCTCATCAGCTGGGGTTCCAGATGCGGGGCATTGATGGTGATCTTCGCCTTGGCATCGAGCAGCAGGCGCGCCTTGCGCACCGCCACCTCACCGCCGCCGACGATCAGGACCGGCTTGTTTTGCAGCTGACAGAAGAGAGGGAGAAAGTCCATAACAGGCTCCGGATGCTGGCCCGCTCGCAATGCCGCGCCGGGCGAGATAGCAGGGCGCGCCGTGACGCACCCCGGATGGTCGGGGGAAAGATCCCCCGACGGGAATAAAAAAGGGGAAGGGTGATCTACGCCCGGGCCCACGACAGATCCCCACCGGTGTCGGCCACTTGATCACGCTTCCCCAAACGAGGTTTTTCCTATTGCACCGCTTTGACATGCATGTTGGCGACGTACTGATCTTCGGCCCAGAAGATGCGGTCAGCGACCATGGCTTCCGGGTTGAGGGTGACGCCGCGCAGCACCCGCTCCTTGAACTTGTGATAACCGGCCCGGTCGATAAGGTGACCCATGTGCAGGTAGATGGGTTTGCCATCCAGCATCTCGGCCTCGAACTCGAACAGGTTCTTGATCACCGCGTGCAGCACCTCTTCGGTCACCCAGTTGAGGAACAGCTTGCCGGTACGGGGGGTCTTCTTACTGGTGCGTCCCCCCAGCTTGACCATATAGAGCTGCTTGGGATCCCGCTGCCAGGCCATAGTCGGGCAGGCCAGCACGCATTCGCCACAGCCGATGCACTTGCTCTCCTCCTTGACCGCCTTGCCATGCTTGATGGCGAGGCAATCCACAGCGTGGTGGCTGCACGCCTTGACGCAGGCGCCGCAGCCGATGCAGCGCTCGGCATTGAAGTGGATCTTGGCGATGCCGAGGATACCGAAGTCGGCCATGTTGGCCTTGGCGCAGTCGTTGGGGCAGCCGGCGATCACCATCTTGAGGTGATAGGGGTTGGGGTAGAGGTGCTTCTCCATCCGCTGAGCCAGCCCGGTGCAGTCGATATTGCCCTTCTGGCAGATGGTGTTGCCCTGACAGGCGACGATATTGCGCCCGCCGATGGTCTGGTAACCGGCTGTGGTGTCCTCTACCTCGATGCCGCAGGTCTCCACCTCGATCTCCTTGATAAAGGGCTCGAGGGCGGCGTTGACCTTGTCCATGTCCTGATACTTGATTCCGGGCATCGCCAGCTTCTGGCGGGTGGTGAGGTGGATCAGGCCGTTGCCGTACTGTTCGGCGATCTGCTGGGCCACCGCCAGCAGGTGGGCGGGCATGATCCCGCCGGGAATGCGTACGCTGATCATCGCTTCGCCGCGCACCTTGGAGAGGCGGTATTCGTTCTTGGCGCGGGCCTTGATGATGTCGATATCGAGACTCATGGTGTTCTCCCTCAGTCGATCAGATGCTGGGCCTGGTCAAAACGAAAGACCGGTCCATCCACGCAGATATAGGTGTCGCCCATCCGGCAGTGGCCACACTTGCCCACGGCGCAGGCCATGCGGCGTTCGTAGTCGACCCAGATGCGATCCTTGGGGATGCCCCGTTCGAGGAAGGCGAGCACCACGAAGCGGATCATGATGGGGGGGCCGACCACGATCACCTGGATATCCTCCTTGTCAGCGAGATCCAGCTGGTCGATGTAGTCGGTGACCCGGCCAATGCGAAACTGCTCGCTCTCCTTGCCCTCGTCCAGGGTGACGATGAGGTTCTGCTGCTCGGCCCAGAGCGGCATCTCGTGGCGATAGAGCACCGCCTGCTCGTTCTTGAAGCCGAGGATCATGTCGAGGGATTTCACCTCTTCCGGATGTTTGCTGAAGCGGCGCAGCAGCCCCTTGACCGGCGCGACGCCGGTGCCGCCCGCCACCACGATGAGGTGCTGGTTGCGGTAGCTCTCCAGCGGATAGCCGTTGCCGTGGACACCGCGCATCCACACCTTGTCGCCCACATCGAGGGCAAAAAGCGCATCGGTCACCTTGCCGACCTTGCGGATCAACAGATCCACATAGCCATCGCCATAGTCGGAGACCGAGATGGGCGCCTCGCCGACGGTGGGCAGGGAGATCTCCACAAACTGGCCGTAGTGGACATCAAAGTCGCGGGAGACCCGAAAGTTCCACTCAAGCTCGGTGTGACGCTCGATGGCCAGAATGGTGTAGGCCTTGGGCAGCAGGCGGTTTTCGACCACGTCCTGCTGCGGTTCTGCTGTTGCGGTTTGCTGGCACTGGCACATATCAGTTCGCCCCCTGCGCGTTGTCGGCTGCGATGGTCTGTTCGACCACATCGGTCATCTTGTTGATGATGTTGCTAAAGGAGATGTAGTGAGGGCAGCGATCGTCGCAGCGGCCGCAGCCGACGCACATGTGCTCCTCCCCCTGACGGGCCTTGTAGTCGTTGACCTTGTGCAGGGCGCGATAGCGCAGGCGCTCGCCATGTTTGGCGCGAAAACCGTGGCCACCGGCCATGTCGCTGAAGCCATCCACCATGCAGCTGGCCCACTGGCGACGGCGCTCGCCCTGCTTGGGGTTCTCCGCATAGGTGAGGTCGTGCACGCTGTAGCAGCTGCAGGTCGGGCAGGAGGTGGTACAGCGGCCGCAGCCGATGCAGCGGCTGTCGTACTCGGCCCAGACCGGATGGGCGGTGAGGATTTGGCGGATCCGCTGGGGGTCGTCACAGATGCTGTCCGGGGGGCGTACCTTGACCGGGTTGCTCTGGACAAATTCCGGGGTGAAGTCATCGGATTCACCCAGTTCGGCAAAGTAGCCGAGCAGCTCGGGATCCTTCACCTCGATACGGGCACCCTCATCGCTCAGACGAATGGCGGCGGCGTAGTCCTGGGTCTTGTTGCTGCCCATGGAGACGCAGAAGCAGTTCTCGAAGCTCTCGCGGCACTCCAGCAGTACCAGCTTGAGCTTGCTGCGCAGCCGGGCGTAGTAGACGTCGCTGTTCTGGCCGTTTTTCAGGTAGACCTGATCCAGCCTGCGCAGAGCGTGGATATCACAGCTGCGCAAGAACAGCAGGGTGGGCTTGGCCTCCACCTTTGATTCGCGCAGCTCCAGATTGTCGAAGTGGAACAGGGTCTGGGTGATGGGGAGCACCACCTCTTTCGGGGAGAAGTGGGACTTCTCCTGCCACACCAGATCGGCCGGATGGCGGATGCTGTGGTAGGTGACGTTGTCGGTGTCGGAGAAGCGGCCGCCCCGATATTCGGCCGCGGGCGCCATGATCCGGTAATCGGGCAGCAGCCGCTCGAACAGCTGCGCCAGCGCGGGATGGGTGAGAAGAAACGACATAAATAAACACCTTGTATGAGGGTGAGATGCCCTGGCATAGGGATGAGGAGCAAGCCGGTCAGGGTGTCTGGCACCGGTTCTGGCCGCGCTTGCCTCGCCACGGTCTGTTTTTATGACTCATGTTGCTCAACTGACCCGATTGTTATTGTGTTGGCGGCGCGTGCGTCGCGGCAGGTCGGGTCATGCCTGTAAAACCCTTATCAATTGAGCAGGGCGGCCTGATAGCCTGCGCACTTGCCCATCACGTATCCCATCTCCAGCTTGTTGATGTCGCGGGTAAAACGGGAAACGGGGAAGTAGTCGGCCGGGGCGATCACCTCGATCTGGCAGTCCTCCGGCGGATTGGCGATAAAATCGAGCGCCTCGTTGTAGCTGCGATCCCGCTGCTCCAGCGCCTGTGCCAGCGCGGGGCGGGTTTTGAGCAGGGTGCGGATCATCCAGGGGAAGGGCATCGGCTTGAGCCGATAGCCAAGGGGCTCGGAGAGGATCACAGTCAGGTGACGGGCACCGCGGCGGTAGGCCTCGATCACCGGGATGGAGTCGGCCACCCCGCCATCTGTCATCGGTACCCCGTGCACCTCCGGGTATTCGTGGGAGGCGAGGGGAATGGCGCAGCTGGCGGGCAGCACCTCGTTCATGTTCTCCGGCTTGACCCGGATGTACTCCGCCTTGCCGGTCAGGGTATTGGTCACCACCGCATAGAAGGGGATGCCGGTCTCCCGGTAGGCGTGAATGTCGAGGGGATACTTGCGGCAGCTGGTGTTCCACAGCCAGTGGATATCCACCAGATTGCCCCCCTTGGCAAAACGCAGGGGATCCATAAACTGCTGGCTGCATGCCAGTTTGGTCAGGATCTCGTGGCTGCGGCCATGCTGGCTGGCGAGATAAGCCAGCAAGTTGGTGGCCCCCGCCGAGACGCCGATGGCGAAGTCAAAGGGGCGATAGTCATGCTCGATAAACGCATCCAGCACGCCGCTGGCAAATATGCCGCGCATGGCACCGCCTTCTACAACCAATGCGCTGGGGGATGCGTTTTTGTTCATGACAGGCACCTCATTGATAAGTCAGAGAGAAAAAGTGGGAAAGAGAACGTTCGGGCTGTCAGGCCGACCGTTCTGACAACCAACCGGGGTTGGCCATCGCAATGAGGTCATTCTAGGAAGGGGATAGTGTTTAGAATATCTGTTAATAATGAATCAAGTGTTTTGTATTTCTAAACGATGGTGATAAACCCGTTGTGATCAAAGGGGTTGTGTAGGAGTCTCAACGATTCTGTGATGGCTGGATATTGGCAAGGATGAGTGTGTCATGACGTTATTGGTTCCCCCGCTGCTCCGACGTGGCGATACCATCGCTTTTTTCTCCCCTTCCTGCGCGGCGACCGCCTGGGCACCCAACCGTTTTGCCCGCGCAAAAGCCTTTCTTGAGGGGCAGGGCTTTAGACTCAAGGCGGGCAGCCTCACCGGCCAGCAGGATCACTGGCGCTCCGGCTCCATCGCCGCACGGGCCGAGGAGCTCAATGTCCTTATTCGCGACCCAGAAGTGCGCTGTATTATGTCGGTGATTGGCGGCAGCAACTCCAACTCCCTGCTGCCCTACCTCGATTTTGATGCGCTGAGGCGCGATCCCAAGATCATCGTCGGCTACTCCGATGTGACGGCGCTGCTGCTCGGCATCCATGTCCAAACTGGCCTGGTTACCTTTTATGGCCCGGCGCTGGTGGCCTCCTTTGGCGAGTTGCCGCCGCTGGTGGATGAGACGCTGGCCAGTTTTTTACAGATTGCGTTGGCCGGCGAAGCTGGCGTCCCCTGCACGTTGCCCACCCCGGTAAAGTGGAGCGATGAGCGGCTGGATTGGGAGAACCAGACCCGGGCCAAGCAGTGCCAGCCCAATCGGCTGATCTTGGTGGGTTCTGGCCGGGTAGTGGGGCGACTGATCGGCGGCAACCTCAACACCATGGCGGGGATCTGGGGTTCCCCCTATATGCCGCCCATCGAGCGCGGTGACATTTTGCTGCTGGAGGACAGCCTGAAATCTGCCGAGACGGTGGAGCGCTCCTTTGCCCACCTCAAGTTGTGCGGGGTGTTTGAGCGGATCGGCGCGCTTATCCTCGGCAAGCACGAGCTGTTCAACGATCAGGGGAGCGGCAAGCGCCCCCTCGATATCCTGCTGGAGGTGGTGGGGGAGCCGAACTTCCCCATTCTGGCGGAGTTTGACTGCGCCCATACCCACCCCATGCTGACGCTGCCGCTGGGTATCGAGGTAGCGCTCGATCTCGACCGCCAGCAGCTCACCTTGCTGGTGCCCTGGTGGCGAGCAGAATGAGCACGAAATGAATGTCCAACAACAAGGCCGCGGATGCGGCCTTGTCTGTTTTTGTGGGGAGGGATCAGGGCAGGGCATCGGGCCGGAAGCTGGCGCGGATCTGCGGCACCAGGCTTGAAGGTTCGAATCCCTTCTCTTCCCCCAGTACCGGATGGAGCAGGGGCTTCTCTTCGATGGGGGTGATATCCCCCGCCAGCAGCTGGCGAGTCGCCTGACCCATCTGGTAGAGCTGGCGTACCGGCGCAAACTGGGTCGCCAGATTGAGGGGGTCATCGGCGCGGGTGAAGGCCATCATGGGGATCTGGTAGGTGGCATCGCGCGCCGGCTTGTCACCGTGAATCCCCTTGCCGGCGGACATCAAAAACGGCTGGTGATCGCCAAAGGCCACCACCAGATAGCGCTTGCCTGACTGGTCTAGGGTCTTGAGCAGTCGCTCCAGCGAGGCCATGGCATCCACCACCCCTGTGTAATAGGTGTTGAGCAGCTGGGTGTCACTCTCGCTCTGGTTCGGGCAGGCGCCGCTGCGCTCCTGCCCCTGATAGCGGGGGCCATCGAAGGGGCCGTGCCCCTGCATGGTGACCGCATAGGCAAACAGCGGTTTGTCATCCTGTTCGCTGCGCTTGAGCAGGTGGTCGATGAGCGCATCATCGGAGATATAGAGCCCCTTGTGCTCAAGGGTGGTGAAGCGGGTATCGAACCAGCGCTCCTCATAGCCAAGCGCCGGGATCGCCTTGGCGCGGCCCCAGAATTTTTCCACATAGGGGTGAGCGAACAGGGTCTGGTAGCCGCTCTGTCTGGCGCTCTGGGCCAGCCCCGGCACCTGCTGCGAGAGGTAGTAGTAGGGCACCACCCCCTGCTTGAGCAAGCCCACCGGCAGGCCGGTGTTCATCTCGAACTCCGCCAGTACCGTCATGCCGCCGGTGGTGGGGGAGTGGATGGTTTTTTGCCACTGCTGCACGCTGGCGGGTAGGGAGAGGGTGGGAGCCGGGGCGCAGATCCGCCCCTTCCAGTCGAGCCAGAGCGACTCATATTGCAGCACGATCACCAGATCCCAGCGCGGCGCTATGCCCTGGGGCGGATAGCTTAGCTGCGGGGTCAGCTCGTTGATCTGCAAGGGGTAGCGAAACACGCTGCCGCTTTGCAGCATCTCGTCCACCAGATTGAACAGATAGAGGCCGGGGCCGGAGCGGATGATGTCCCTGTGGTAGTTGACCGCGCGATCCACGTAGCGAATGTTGGCCCCCAGCAGCTTGTTGCCGGTCTGGGTGGCAAAGACGCACAGGGCAAAGAAGGCGACGGTGGCGGCGGCAGTGCGCAACACCCAGCGCGACAGGGCAAAGCGCCAGCAGAGAAACAGTGCCAGCAACACGGTGAAGATGGGCAGGATGGGGTGCTGGTCGAGCAGGATCCGCAGCAGCGCCAGCAGGTTGCCAAAATCGTCCCCGCCGAGCGGCACGCCGTAGATGGCGATCTTCATAAAGTTGGCGAGCAGGCCGATGCCCGAAAGCGCGGTAAAGACCAGCCCCATATAGAGGTTGAAGCCCGCCAGCGCGCAGAGGCTCCAGCCCAGCACCATGCTGCCCCAGGCGAGATAGTAGTGCTCCGGCCGAAAGCCTGACCAGAGCAGAAACTCCCCCAGCTTGAACACCACGAAGCCGTGCAGCAGCACGAAGGTGAGGTTGCCGAGCAGCAGGCTGCCGATGATCCGCCAGCGCAGGCTGCGGCGCAGCTTTGGCAGCACCGTTTTGAGCACGGCGGCGCTCAGGGCCAGCACCAGCGTCAGGCTCACCACCAGATAGGTGAGGTTGAAGCCCTGCTCCGGCAGGGTTTGCAGGATCTGGCTGAAGTCGCCGCTCTCGGGGCGATCTTTGAGCAGCAGACCGATGCGCAGCTGATAACGGCTGGCCAGCGCATCGTCCGGGGCGCGCAGGGTGCTGTTGAGATCCAGAGTACAGCGGTTATTGCGGCACACCTGACGCTTATCCACCGCTTGACTGAGCTGGTCGATCCGCTCCCCCTTGTCGTTGAGCAGCTCCACCCGCACCTTGTCCCCCGCTTGCAGCGGCCCTCGCAACTGCCATTGGCTCCGCACCACCAGATAGAGGCCGCGGCTGTCGCTTTTATAGAGCAGGGCGTGGCGGGTGAGGGTGGCCAGTGGATTGTCGGCGGGGCCCAGCACCAGCGGCTGGGCGCGGCCCAGCCAGCTGCCGGGATTGATCAGCGGCAACAACAGGGTCAGCAGCAGCAATCCGCCCAGCAGGGCAAGCAGCAGAGAGGGCAGACTCAGGACGCGGGGGCAGCCTGAGGAGGGGCGATTCATATAAGCTCATCCTTTGAGCGAGTGAGGGAGAGATCGTTCATCCGCATAGAGTTTGACCCGATGGTGCGGGCCTTGTTTCAGCTTGTCAATTTAATGACCACTTAATGAATATTTGGTTACAGCTCAACCTTGCAAATTGTGATCCCGATCGAGGGGTTGTTCGGAATATGTGATGAAAGCGTCATCATGGGGTTTTGCCACTGGCTTGGGAGGGATCTGCTGTTTAGTCTCTCGATAGCGACTGGAGGTACATGTATGAATCCCAAAGTGATGGCACGTCAGGCCAGATTGCTGCGCATGCTGGAGAGCAAGGAAGAGATCCGGATCGGACGCGAGCGCGACTGTCCGCTGCCGCTGGCCCAACTGGTCAAGCTGAAGGATAGCCATCCGGCTGTGGTCAAGGTCTATCGCCACGGTCTCACCGCCGAGGTGTTTCACCTCAAGGTGGAGGGGCATCACTGGTGCCTCAAGCGGCGCCGTCAGGATTCACTGGTGGCCAACCTCGATGGCAAGACCGCCTTTCTGACCGAGCTGGAGCGGCGGCGCGAAATCGAGGCGCTGCGCGAGCTGCATCCTACTGTCCTCTCCCACGTGGTCTGCACCAGCTTTGGCTCGGCGCGCGCCGGTGTGCTGGTTTCCCCCTGGTTGCGGGGCGTGCCGGTCCATCAGCTCAACGAGCGCAA
Organism: Aeromonas sp. s12; assembly: GCF_040907925.1. Classification (NCBI taxonomy): domain Bacteria; kingdom Pseudomonadati; phylum Pseudomonadota; class Gammaproteobacteria; order Aeromonadales; family Aeromonadaceae; genus Aeromonas; species Aeromonas sp. s12. The sequence continues at coordinate 114,584 of NZ_JBFOCT010000007.1, forward strand.
TCTGGCCCAGATACTGGAGGTGCAGGGGGAGCTGGCCCGCTGGGGCTGGTTTGACTGGGACCCGAGCCCGGGCAACCTGCTCGATGACGGCGAGCAGATCTGCGTGTTCGACTTTGGCTATATGTGGACCTTCGATCCCCGCTTTGAATACAACTCCAATGGTCTGGTCGACCCGCAGTTCCATGTGCCGGAGCGACTGGAGACCCGTACCCTCTCCGGACTCTGGCTCGATGAGGCCGATCCTCTGCCGCAATTTCGCTACTGGCGTGAACTCTGCCTGAAATGGGTGAAACGGGAGATCCATCACCTGATCCGTGAAGGGGCCAGCGCGCCCGTGCTGGCCCGCCTGCACGCCCTGCAAGGGGAGTGGAGCGCCGCGCTGGCGAGCGACGACGCGCTGGTCGCCAACTGGTGGCGGGACATGTATCGCAGCCACCGGCTCGATGTGGCCGATGATCTGAGCGGCCAGAGCTGCTGCCCGCTCACCCTGCGTCGCCTCGACTGGTTGATGCAGGCGGTGACGGATCACTATCCGCTGCTGGTGGACAATCTCTCGCCTCAGGAGACGGAGCTCGGCCAGACCGGGCTGCTGGCCCGCTTGCAGCAGCTGCGCCGCGAAGCCGTCGCCTGTCAGTTGCCAGCCACCAGCCTTGCCTGAGCCAACACATCTGCGAAATACAAATGAACAGGGCGCCTTGCAGGCGCCCTGTTGCATGGCCGGAATTGCCTCGGGTGAGGATCAGTCCAGCAGCTCCTGATGGAGGCGGTTGACGATATTGCCCGCCTCGCTCTCCTTGACCAGAAAGCAGAGGTTGTGGGCGCTGGCGCCGTAGCAGATCATCCGGATGTTGTGCTCGCGCAGGGCGTCAAAGACCTGACTGCCCACCCCGTTCACTTCGCTCATCCGGTTGCCGATGAGCGCCACCAGTGCCAGACCGGTTTCCACCTCCACTTTGCAGAGCTGGCCCAGCTCGGTCAGTACCTTGTCGCTCAGGATCGGTTCGCCGTTGCTCTGGCTGCCGGTGTGATCCAGGGTCAGCGACACGCTCACTTCCGAGGTAGTGATGAGATCGACCGAGATGCGGTGACGGGCCAGAATGCCGAACACTTCGGCCAGGAAGCCGTAGGCGTGGAACATGTTGAGGCTGTGCAGGGTCACCAGCACCTGCTGGCGGCGCAGGGCGACGGCGCGAAACAGCGGGCTTGAATCTGTGCTGGCGCGGATCCAGGTACCACCGGCGGCGGGGTCCTTGGCGGAGCCGACAAACACCGGAATATTCTGGCGCACCGCCGGTTGCAATGTGGCGGGGTGCAGCACCTTGGCGCCGAAAGTGGCCATCTCGGCTGCTTCGACAAAGCTGATTTCGGGAATGGGGCGGGCGCGGGTGACGAGGCGCGGATCTGTAGTGTAGATGCCGGGCACATCGGTCCAGATCTCGATACTGGCGGCATCGAGCGCTTCGGCGAGCAGGGCTGCGCTGTAGTCAGAGCCGCCGCGCCCCAGCGTGGTGGTGCGGCCATCGCCATCGGCACCGATAAAGCCCTGGGTGATGATAAGGCTGTCGCCAAGCTGCGGGCCCAGCGTCTGCTGGCAGAGAGTGCGGGTGGTGGCCAGATCGACGGTGGCCTTGCCAAAGCGGCTGTCGGTGCGCATCAGCTGGCGCACATCCTGCCAGTGGGCCTTGACGCCGCGCTGGCGCAGCAGCTCGGTAAAGAGGCGGGTAGACATCAGCTCGCCGCAGGCGATGAGGCGATCGGCCAGCTCCGCATCGGTATGCTGGTGGGCTTGCTGGGCCATGAGGCGGATCTCGTCCAGCTGGCCATGAATGAGGGCGCTCACATCAACAGGGTTGCCGAGATCGGCCAGAATGGCCTGCTGGATCCCGGCCAGTTTGGCCAGCTGCTCGTCGCGGCCCGCCTCGTCCAGCTCCCCTTGTGCCAGAGCGACCAGCAGGTTGGTGACACCGGCACTGGCGCTCAGTACCACCACCCGGGTGGCGGGATTGGCCAGCACGATGTCGGCGCAGTGATTCATGGCCGGGAAGTTGGCGACACTGGTTCCGCCAAACTTGGCGACATTGATCGGGCTCATTGCTTACTCCTGTCTTATTTTAAGATTCCGGTTCCATCGGGCAAAAAAGAGAGGAGGAGGCTGAAAATGGCAGGAATGAACGAAGCTATCCCGGCCAGAAGCACTCCACCTGCAGAGCCCATCCCGTACCGCCCCTTACAGGGCGCGGTGGGGGATGATCACTACCGATGACAACCCGGGGGATTCAGCCCCCGCAGCCGACGTTGAGGTTACCAGTCTCCTCACTCGTCTCGGCGCTGCTCCCCCTGACCCAAGTTCACCGGACGCTGGCGTCCTCCCTTGGGCTGCCTGGGCAGCGCTCCTCTTCTGGCTCCACCAGGGCGGTGGAGTGCATTTAGAAATAACCTGCGTTGGATTGCACTGTCAATCGAGTTTGTGAAAAAGTTCAAATTGTCGGCTAACTCAACACAGAATCAATGACTTAGGCAATGGTCTTTGACAAAACCTTGGAACGGCGCTGCCAGTTGTAGAGACGCTGGCGCGCCACCGGCAGATCTTCCACTTCCAGCGGATCGAAGCCCCGCTCCCGGAACCAGTGGATGGAGCGGGTGGTGAGCACGAACAGGCGGCGAATGCCGAGCCGCTTGGCCCGCTCGGCCACCTTGGCCACCAGCTGATCCCCCCGGTTGGAGTTGCGATAGTCGGGGTGGATGGCGACGCAGGCCATCTCCGCCATCGCCTCTTCCATAAAGCAGTAGAGGGCCGCGCAGCCGATGATGAGACCATCGCGCTCGATGATGGTGAACTTGTCGATCTCCATCTCCAGCTGCTCGCGGGAGCGGCGCACCAGAATCCCTTCCTCCTCCAGCGGGCGAATAAGATCCAGAATGCCACCGATATCTTCGATGGTGGCGGCGCGGGCCTGCTCGGCACTTTCCCGCACTATCTGGGTGCCGAGGCCGTCGCGACTGAACAGCTCCTGCAGCATGGCGCCATCATCCTGATAGCTTACCAGATGGGAGCGGGGCACCCCGCCACGGCAGGAGGCGATCGCTGCGCGCAGATAGCGGGCAGTGCCGGACATCTCTTCGCCCGCCTGCTCCAGCTCCACCAGCAGCTCTTCGGCCTGCTCGGGGAAGAGCTCGGAGATGGCCTCGCCGTGTCTGTCCATCACCCCCTGGGTGCTGCTGAAGCAGATAAGCTTGTCCGCTTTGAGATCGACCGCCACCCGGCGGGCCACCTCTTCCGAACTCAGGTTGAAGCTCTCGCCGGTGACCGAGCAGCCGATGGGGGAGATGAGCACCAGACTCTTCTGATCAAGCTGGCGGGTGATCCCCTCCACGTCGATGCGGCGCACCCGGCCGCTATGGCAAAAGTCGATGCCATCATCCACCCCCAGCGGCTGGGCGGTGACGAAGTTGCCGCTCACCACGCTGATCCGCGCCCCCTGCATCGGGGTGTTGGCGAGCCCCATGGAGAGTTGGGCGGTGATGTCATATTGCAGGCCACCACACACCTGCTTGATGATGGTGAAACTCTCGTCATCGGTGACCCGGATCCGCTTGTGATACTGGGCCTCGATACCGGCGCGGGCCAGCGCTTCATCGTTTTGCGGACGTGAACCAAACACCAGCACCAGGCGTATGCCCAGTGTCTGCAGCAGGGCGATATCGCTGACGATATTGGCGAAGTTGGGGTGGCAGATGGCTTCTCCCCCCATCATCAGCACAAAGGTGGCACCCCGATGCACATTGACATAGGGGGTGGATTGCCGGAAGGCATTGACCAGACTGGGTTCGCGTTCACGCACTTGATATTTCTTCCATAAAAAAACAGCGATTGGCTCAATATATGAAAATTAATTCACAAATCAAGACTAAATATTGATTTTGGCCGTTTCTGGTCTACGAGGGGCGGCTTGGCCGTGCGGATCGGGAAAGGGTGACGGACGGTGCAGATGGCCGTTGGGGCGAGCGGGGAGGGGCCCGCCGGTTGATCCGGCGCGATAAACTGCTATCTTCGATGCTCCTTTTCGTCAGCTGTGTGATTTCACAGGGTTTTATACAAGGACAGAATTCATGGAACAGATTATTTCACCGGCAGATGCCCTGCCGGGACGACGCGAAGCGATGGTGATTGGTCAGCAGCATGCGGTGAACGGCAACCCGACCCAGGGTCCCTGGCCCGAGAACATGGAGATCGCCTGGTTTGGCATGGGTTGCTTCTGGGGCGTGGAGCGCCTGTTCTGGCAGCAGCCGGGCGTCTACTCCACCGCGGCAGGTTATCAGGGCGGCGTGACCCAGAATCCCACCTACAAAGAGGTGTGCAGCGGGCTGACTGGTCATGCCGAGACGGTGCAGGTGGTGTTTGATCCGGCGGTGATCAGCTACGGCGACCTGCTCAGACTGTTCTGGGAGCAGCACGATCCGGCGCAGGGGATGCGTCAGGGCGGGGACATTGGCACCCAGTATCGCTCGGTGATCTTCTATGGCGACGAGAGCCAGCAGATCATTGCCCAGCAGAGCATGGCGGCCTATCAGCAGGCGATGGCGGCAAGCGGCGACAGCCGTGCCATCACCACCCGCATTTTGCCGCTGGCGCCCTTCTACTACGCCGAGGATTACCATCAGCAATATCTGGAGAAAAACCCGGATGGTTACTGCGGATTGGGTGGCATTGGAGTCTGTTTGCCGCCCAGCCTGAACCGCTGAACAGGTTTGTAGTCGATTTCTTAATAAAAGTGAAAATAAATGGTCGGAGGAGGGAACTTATTGCGACCAGTCGGGACTAACTAGGTAGCGTCCAGGGATCGGATGCAAAGTCCAGACACATTTCTTGCCTTGATAACCGCCTGATGAATGAACGCACTGGCGGGTTGAAAATGATAGCAAGCAGGGCTGCCCACCAAGGCGGCCCTTTTCCTTATCTGCTGTTTTGCAATCTTGCGTTGGGCGGGAGAGCCGGACGGCAGATCAGCCGATGGCGCTATCGAACAGGTTCTTGATGAGATCGATAAACTCGATGAGGAAGGTTTTCTGTTCCGGGGTCGGGGCGCGCAGCCAGACGGCAGAGAGCACCTCTTCCAGGTCGGCGACCACGGCGTCGGCCTCCTGCATGATGGCGAAACGCACCTTGGGATCGAGCTGGGGGTTTTGCTCGCAAATGGCCATCAGGTTGCTGGCAACACGGCCACTGACCAGATCTTCGATGGTCTCTTCACCATCGTTCTGCTGTTGGGATTCAAACAATCCCAAACTCTCCACCAGATACTCGATCAGCGAGATATAGCCTTCACTTTCTACCACCATGGTTGCTGCCTCAATACAGTAACAATACGAAAATTAAGCGTATTTTAGTGGCTTGCCCTAGCTTGGCAAGCAGCAGTGCAGGCGATGGCGAGTAAAACTGACTCCGCCCCGCTCCACGCACTCCAGCCCGGTCAACGTAAAGCCATGTCGTAAAAATAGCTCATAACTGAAGGCGCTGGCCTCGGTGGTGATGAGTGTCAGACCGAGCCCTCGGGCCCCCGCGAGCGCCGTGGTGAGCAGCAGATTGCCTAGTCCCTGGCGCTGATGGTCGGCGCTCACATAGAGCAGGCTGAGGTGGCCATCGGGGCTCAGGGTGACAAACCCGAGGGGCACATTTGCCAGCTCCGCTACCCAGCCGTGGTGTTCACGCAGCTGGCTGACAAAGCCCGGATGTTGTGAACCGAGGGCCCACTGCTCCACCTGCTCGGCGCTGTAGTGCTCGGGGCCGCAGCGTCGCACCGCCTGCTCAAACAGGCTCACGAGGGCGGGGATATGTGCCTCGCTAAGGGGGACAATGCAAAGTGCTGGACTAAGTGCTGGGGTCATAAGGTTGGGTCGTCAGTGGGGGAGAGGGGGCGCGGCGCCTGTGGCCGTTTGGCTTTAGGCAGACCCGCGACAACCCGCTCATAGGAGTGGTGCACCCAGCCCTGCCACAGATCATCCGGCAAGGTGCTGTTCAGGGTCACTGTGTTCCAGTGTTGCTTGTTCATATGCCAGCCCGGTTTGACCTCGGGGTGGATCTCGCGCAGCAGCAACGCCAGCTCGGGCTCGCACTTGAGGTTGATGGTGAGCGGCTCGGCCTGCCAATCCACCAGCGCGAACATCTTGCCCGCGATGCGGTAGACCAGGATCTCCGGGCCAAACGGGGTATCTTCGGTGGCGCCCGGCAGGGTCAGCAGAAAGTGGCGCAAACGGGTCAAATCCATGAAAAGTTCTCGCGCAAGGGGTGATCCGGGTCATGTCAGGCGCATATCTATCGGCGGGTCTGTTCTGTTAATATGCGCGCAGCCGAGTATACCCCCCATCACCAAGGGAGCCTATTGGATGTTGTATCACAAGACTTTCGAACTGGGTCCCGATCGGGATTGGGTGGTGTTTGTCCACGGCGCCGGTGGCAGCTCCTCCATCTGGTTCAAGCAGCTGCGCGCCTATCGCGAGCACTTCAACGTGCTGTTGCTGGACTTGCGTGGCCACGGCCAGTCCCACCAGCTGCAACAGGTGGTCAAGGGCCACTACAGCTTTCGGGAAGTGACCGAAGATATCGTTCGGCTGCTCGATCATCTCGATATCCGCCGCGCCCACTTTGTCGGCATCTCCCTTGGCACCATCCTTATTCGCCATCTGGCCGAGCTCTGCCCGGAGCGGGTGAAAAGCATGGTACTGGGGGGCGCTATCCTGAGGCTCGATATCCGCTCGCGGGTGCTGGTGCAGCTGGGCCGACTCGGCCAGCACTTCCTGCCCTATATGTGGCTCTACCGGCTGTTTGCCTTCATCATCATGCCGCGCCAGCACCATCAGGAGTCGCGCAACCTCTTTGTGCGCGAGGCCCGCAAGCTGTGCCAGAAAGAGTTCAAGCGCTGGTTCCGCCTCGCCACCGAGGTCAACCCGCTGATGCGTTATTTTCGCGAACGCTCCCTGCCCATTCCCACTCTCTATGTGATGGGGGAGGAGGATCATATGTTTCTGGCACCGGTACGCGAACAGGTGGCCCGCGATGCCAGCTCCTCGCTGGCGGTCATTGAACAGTGCGGCCATGTCTGCAATGTGGAGCAGCCGGAGCAGTTTAATCGCCGTACCCTGGCGTTTATTCAATCTTTGACCGGTGGGCAACAAAATAAATAAGTTCTGATTGAAAACTCCGCCACTTTTTCGGTTACCCTAAAATTCCATTTTTTAAAATGGGATTTCTGTCGTCAACGATTTTACGGCTTGGTGGATTTTTTGTTCATTTGAAATGGCAAACTCAATTCCATCTGATGTAACTTGGAAACCAACGTATTCGTTCCCATTATAATCACAGTCAATTTTTCTTTCTATTAGGTTAGCCTGTTCAAGCTTAATTAAACCAATATTCAAAGATAATTGCTTTGAGGAGGAGTTCTGATTCAGTATCTTTTGCATATATTCATTTTCTATCTGAAATTTAGTCATTGGTGAATCACCACTAGCTGTTGATAGTAAAAGGGAGAAGAGAAATAAGTTATCATCATTTGGTACATATCCTCTGTGTTCATGTCGTTCAGATTTTATAAAATCGTTGGTCTTTGTATTGAAAAAACCAAGTTTTTTCATCTGCGTTTGAAATGAGAAACATGCAGCATTGACTACGGAAACAAGATCATCGAGACGCTCATTGTTATATGTCTGAGTGTTTAAGTTGAGAATGTCGGTTGGAATATGTAAATCTTTTATGTTTCTAGGCTTCAAGATAAAACATCTTTCTTGGCCAATAGCACCAATAAACAACCCTAACTCAAACAGTATGTTATCTCTAATTGTTAGTTTACTTTCACCACGGATTCTTGTTAAATCGTCAGGGCTGAAAATAAATAATGCAAAATCAACATTGTTAGCTGTATTTGTGAGTGATGCTAGAGTGCTTCCACCAGGTTCAAATACGTTTGACCATACAGTCCCTTCTGCACATCTATCCAAGTTTTGATTACATGCACTGGCAAGATCATGGTTTTCTGAGGATGACGCGATGAAAATTCTCGGTAACTTATTCATGAATAGGCCTTGTCATTTTGTCTTATAAGTTAAAAGTTGCTTTGCAAAGAGCCTGATAGTTTATGTAGCTATTTTTCCATGCAAGAAGAGTTTGGCTTTATTTTAATTGCATTTATTTAAAATGTAATTTACATGGGCGTAAGGTTGTTGAATTTGTAATTATAGATATGGTCATTGCACATCTTTTTTTAAACCAAGTAACCAAGGTATTATGGTCAGAGTAAACAGTGCGATCAGGGTGGCGAGAACCCGGTGGACTATCGGCCCATACCAGAAAGGTAGGTTGGGCTGAGCTTGCGAAGCCCAACGTTTACCGAGACGTAAGGATAAAGAATTGGTCTATTCACCATGTCTTTAAAATAAGGTGATGCAATTCGCTTCGCTTATTGACACCCTACGATCGGGATGGCTACCGCACGGGGTTACAGCTCCCCGAGTACTGCTTTTAACCAGATTGAAAATGGGTAAATCATGGGCTTACCTCGGCTGCTTTTGGGGCTGTGAGGGCCAGATGAGCAAGGTATCAAACACCTACCAATAAAAGTGAGTAAAAAGTTAGTTATCGCTCGGATTTTGAAGGGTTTTTTGACAAGGATCAGACTTGAGCCAAGTTGGCTGCGGGTTGAGTGGGTGAGGGTGTTTGATAAATAAACAGATAAGACATCCTCGACGACTGGCGCCAAGTGACAGAAGTGGCTGGGCAATATCACGGTTATGCCCTGTTATAAGGGCGATTTGTTTTTAGGTCATCGATCAGACCGGCCACCTTTGTCGAGGGTGTTCAGTAGCCGGTCATCTCCAGATAGCCGACCCCCTTGGCATCCCCCGAGACAGAGACAGCTCCCTCCCAGTAGTCAAAGCGACCGGTCATGGCCTGATTGGGCTGACGGGCTTTGATGGTGAGGCTCATTCCGGCGGCCTTTAGCTGCCACTCGACGGGGTAATCCTGCCCCTTGGGGCCGCGCCAGGTGTTGCCCGGCGTAAGGCGAATCGCGTCGGGGGCGAGCACCCGGCTGCTGCCGTCGCGTTCAATCAAGATACCGTAACGGTTTTCTGGCTGGTTTTCGGGATTAGCGCGGCCCGATTTGGTGCGCAGGCGAAACAGCATCAGTTCGCGGCCATCGGCCAGTTGCAGCGAAAACCAGTCCCAGCCCGATTGCCACTCGGCCAATACTGAGCTGCTCCACTCGTGATCAAACCACCCTTGTCCAGTCACGGTGCGGGTCTCGCCATCGCGAGTCAGGGTGCCGCGAAGAGTGAGGCGCGGGTAGGAGTAGTAAAAGGAGGCGTTGCCCGGGCTCTTCTCGCTATAACCGGCCTTGCCTTGCAGCACCAGCGGCTTGGCGGCAGTGACGGTGAGGTTCAGCTCGCCAATCTTGCTCTGCACCTTGAGGGTGGCGGGGAAGAGCGCCGCCCCTTGCGAGGCAAGCCGCCACTCCCTGAGCCAATATTGACCGCCGCTGGCCCCCGCCAGCCCCGGCCCCTGCCGACTGGCCCGTTCATCTTGCTGGTGGCTGCCACGGTCGAGATCCGTGATGGCAAACTGGGCCAGCCAGAGCTGGGGGGTGAGCCAGGGGTTGCTGGTGCGGAGTTCTTGCTCGATACCCTGCCTAAACAGGGTCCACTGCATGCCATATTCGCGCCCCTGTTCATCCTTGAGGTTGCCGGTGAGATACCACCACTCGGAGCGGTAATCGGGGTGGGCCGCGTGATCCTCCGGCAGCTGGATGGTTTGTCCCGGCTGCACCTTTTTAAAACTGTCGTTGCCGCCGCCGAGCAGGGCGCCCAGATCGCTGGCAGCTATAGCCCCGCTATAGAGCGTCCAGAGCATACCCAGCGCCAGCGGCCACCCTTTGATCTGTTTCATACCACTCTCCTTGCCGCATACCAGGATGCCAATGCGCCACATACCGGTGCCAGCAACAGGGCGGTGACCGCATGAAGGGGGGCGGCCTCGAAGGCGAGGCGCCAACCAAAGGCGCGGGGATTGACCACCTCGATCAGCACCCAGGCGAGGCCATACCCCACCGGCAGGGCCAGCAGGGCGGTGAGCAGCCCCAATCCCGCCCCTTGCCACACCAGCAGCTGGCGGCAGTGGCGGGGGCTCAAGCCCAGACTCTGCAAGGTCTGCAACTCGCCACGGCGCGCCAGTCCCAGCACCATAAAGGCCGAGCCAATACCGACAAAGGCGATGCCGAGGATCAGCAGTTTCAATAGCTCGGTCACCACAAAGGTCTGGTCAAACACCTTGAGCGCCGCGCTGTGAATGGCGGGGGCGGAGAGCAGATTGAGCTGCTCGCCATAGCGCTCGCGCAGGCGGTCGGCCAGCTGCTCGGGGTCGTTGCTAAAGAGGGCGAGGGATTGCACCGCCCCCCCTTCGAAGGCGTGCAGAATTTGCCCCTTGTCGCTGCCGTAATCCTGATAGACACCGGTGACGGTGAACTGCCTTGGCCCCTGCTCGCCGCTGATCGCCAACGTCTGGCCCACCTTGACCCCGAGGCGCACCGTCAGCGGTTCGCTCGCCAGCACTTCGTCGGGACGGGTCGGCCAGCGTCCGGCCAGCAGCGGATAGGCCGCTTTAAGCTGGGGGATAAAGTCCATTTGCGCCCACTCGATGGGCTGCCCCTGCCAGCGGGCGCGGTACACCGAGCGGCGTGAGGCGGCCCTCACCAGCGGGTTGGCGAGCAGGGGCTCGAGGGTGGTGTCGCTCAAGGTGCCCTTGTTGCCCGCCACCCCCTTGGGGGCGGTGACATAGAGATCGGCGGCCAGACGCTGGCCGAGCCAGATCTCCACGCTGGAGCGAAAACTCGACACCATGACCCCGATGCCGATGGCCGCCGCGATGGCGAGCTGCAACGCCATTACCGCGATAGCGGTGCGATCGAGGTGATAGAGGGTCTCGGCCACCCCGAGCCGAGCGGTGAGGGGGCCGCCCGCGCGGCGTCGCAGCCAGCCAAGCAGGCCGCGCAGGGCATCGGGTAGCCAGAGCGACATGGCCAGCAGCCAGCCGCCGGCGATAAACAGGGCGCCGGTCAGACCCGTTTGCGGCAACCACAGGCACAGAGCGCACAGCAGCAAGATGGCGATGGCCAGCACGCGCCGTCGCCACGGGTGAGCGGGGGGGCGGCTGCTTTCCGCTCGCAGTTCGAGGGGGGATTGGCGCAGCAGCTGCCACCAGCCGGGCAGGTTGGCGGCCAGCGTACCGAACAGCCCGATCAACAGTGCCTTGAGCAGGCTCACAGGGGAAAGGCGCAACAGATCGATGGGGTTGGGCCCATAGAGATCGGCCAGCGCCTGGGTCAGTTGCCCCATCAGGGCGAGCGCCAACAGGCTGCCGAGCAGCACCCCGAGCAGGGTGCCGATGGTGGCAAGAATAAGCAGCTCCAGGATGAGCCAACGCAGCACCCGGCTCGGCCCCATCCCCAGAATGATCAACTGGGCCAGCTGGGGGCGACGTACGCTCTGCACAAATCGCTGGGCGTTGAACACCAGAAACAATCCCACCGCCATGGCGAGCAATGACAGCGCCGTCAGGTTGAGGGCCAGTGCATCGCCAAGCTGGCTGGCATCGAGCGCCGGGCTGATGGGTTCAAGCCACAAGGGCTGGTTCGGGTAACGGGTTTGCAGGGAGGCCTGCAGAGTGCGAGCCTCGGCGTCGCTTAGCTTGAAGACGATGCGATCGAGCCGACCCGCTTTGCCCAGCAGCGGTTGGGCGAGGCCGATGTCGGTTATCAGCAGTCGCTCCATGGGCACTGCGCCCGGTTCAAACGTGCCTGCCAGCGTCAGGGTCAGGGCGCTGGCGCTGGCGCCATCGCTGCCGCCCAGCACAAAGCGTCGGCTCTGGCCCGCTTGCCAGCCAAGGCGCTCTGCCTCGGGGGTAGCCAGCCAGATGCTGTCGGCGCGGTTGAGGGAAAAGGCGGGTTCGCTCGCGGGTCGGGCGCCAAACAACTGGCGCAGGGGGCCGGGGTTGAAGAGATCCATCCCAAGCAGTTGAAAGCTGCGCCCCTCTTCATCCTTGAGCCAGCCATGGAGCTGGGGCATGGCATCGAGGGCGGGCTGGCTGGTCACCAGTTGCACATAAAGCTGCTCATCCAGCCCGCCAGCGGGGGCCAGCCGGTAGTTGGCTTCCCCTGCCAGCTGGCTGCGGGCGGCGACAAAATTGGTGCGGGCACTGTGATTGAGCAGCTCGATGGCCACCACCAGCGACACTCCCAATACCAGCCCGGCCAGACTCATCAGCAGCAACCAGGGGTGGCTGCGATAGAGGCGCAGCAGCGCTTTAAGTGGCAGCATCAGCGTGACTCCGGCAGGCGCAGTCGCTGTTTAGTCATGACGGGGCCCTTTTAGTTCGATAAGTTGGCCCCCTTCGAGGCGAAGCACCCTGTCGGCCAGCGCAGCATAGGCGGGGTTGTGGCTCACCAGCAGCAAGCCTGCGCCGGTGTCCCGCACCGCCGCCACCATCAACGCCATCACCTGTTCGGCATTGTGCTCATCGAGGCTGCCGGTGGGTTCGTCGGCGAGCAGCCACTGGGGCTGATGGATAAGGGCGCGGGCCAGCGCCACCCGCTGTCGCTGACCGCCGGAGAGCTGCTCCGGCCAGGCATGGCGCTTGTGGCTCATATCGAGCCGCTGCAGCAACTGGTCAATCCTTGTCTCATCCGGTGGTAGAGCGTTGATGGCGAGCGGCAGGGCCAGATTCTCGGCCACGTTCAGGGTCGGCAGCAGGTTGAAATCCTGATAGACGATGCCGAAATGGCGGCCCCGCAGGCGCGCCCGCTCGTCGGGGGATCGGGTGTCGATCCGGGTCTCCCCCAGCCAGATCTCCCCTTCATCCGGTGCAATCAGCCCGGCGATCAGATTGAGCAGGGTGGACTTGCCACAGCCGCTTTGGCCCAGCAGCAGGGTGATCTCGCCAGCGGGGAGGGCGAGATCGAGATGGTGGAACAGCGGCAGTCGTTCACTGCCGTTATCGAAGCTCTTGCAGAGGTTGCGCAGGGTCAGCATGGGATAACCGTTTGATGGTCAATGGCTTTCATCATGCTTGGTACGCTAGCACGGCCAGCATTGATCAACACCCCTTACGGTTGATCAAGAGTGCCAGTTAGTGATCAAGGCGGCAAAAGAGCAGTGGATCCTCGCTGGATCCCGCTTGCCCGAGGTGGTTAGAATAGGGGCTTCCATGGGTCACAGGATGAGCAAGGATGTTACACAAGCAAGTCAGTTTTATCATCGATAGCAAGGGCAACAAGCAGGCTGCCGTCGTCCCCATCGAGATCTACAACGAGCTGATGACCCTGCAAAAGGCACTCTCCGACAACCGGCCGGGGGAGCGCGAGCTCTACCACTTCAACGGCAAGGGGGCCGAGGCCCACGGTTATCCGGTGGGCAAGCGGCAAAATCCGGGCTTTATGGTGCTGGCCGGTTCCACCGCCAATGGCGAGGATGCCGCCTCCCTGCGTGAAGCGGTGATCGAGCTGCGTCACGAACTGCTGGAGAAGGGGGTCATAGTGCCCCGCAGTCAGGGTGGCTTTGTCTTTACCGCCGATCAGCTGTTCAACAGTCCGAGTCTGGCCGCCAGTCTGGTGGCGGGCAATAACCGCAGCGGTCTGGATGCCTGGCAAAACAGCGCAGGCTATACCCTCAAGCAGTCGGGTTTCGGCAAGAAATAATCCCGCGTTTCGACAGCAAACCAATTAAGCGTTAATTGACCTGGATGAATTTTTCTTTTCATCCAGGTGCTAGCATCATTGCCAGACGGTTCTAAAAGGAAGAGACCATGTCTGCGCTCACCCCTGTTATTTTGCTGCTGTCCCTGTTTATCCCTCCCGCCCATGCCAGTAGTGGCCCTGTTCTGTTGACATCCTCCGCCATCGGACTTTTTTGTGTCGGATTGTTTGTGTTGGCCTACGCCCTGGTGATGGCTGAAGAGTATCTGCAACTGCGCAAGTCCAAACCCGTGCTGGTGGCCGCCGGGGTGATCTGGATCCTGATCGGTATCGCCTATGCACAGCAGGGGATGAGCCCTGTCGCCGAGCAGGCCTTCCGCCATACCCTGCTGGAATATGCCGAGCTGATGCTGTTCCTGCTGGTGGCGATGACCTATATCAACGCCATGGAGGATCGGCGGCTGTTCGATGCCCTGCGTGCCTGGCTGGTGCGATCCGGCTTTCACTTGCGCACCCTGTTCTGGTTGACCGGCGGGCTTGCCTTCTGTATTTCGCCGGTGGCAGACAACCTGACCACAGCGCTCTTGATGTGTGCTGTGGTGTTGAAGGTGGCCAACGGTGATCGGCGTTTTGTCAATCTTGCCTGCATCAACATAGTGATCGCCGCCAACGCCGGAGGGGCGTTCAGTCCCTTTGGCGATATCACCACCCTGATGGTGTGGCAGGCGGGCAAGGTGCAATTTGGCCAGTTCTTCACTCTGCTTATTCCCTCTCTGCTCAATTTTCTGGTCCCGGCCATCCTGATGAGCCTGATGGTGCCGCGCCATGTGCCGGAGGCTGATAACGAAGTGGTCGATCTCAAGCGGGGGGCCCGTCGCATCGTCGCGCTGTTCTTGCTGACAATCATCACGGCGGTGCTATGCCACAGTTTCCTCCACCTGCCACCCGTGCTGGGCATGATGCTGGGGCTCGGTTATCTGCAGTTTTTCGGCTTCTATTTGCGCAAGTCGCTGCCGCGATCCCTTGCCCGCAAGCGTGCGCTCTATGAACGCAATGGCGATGAGGTGCGGTTGCGCAGTCTGGGTTCTGTGGTGCCATTTGACGTGTTCAACAAGGTAGCCAAGGCGGAGTGGGATACCCTGCTCTTTTTCTACGGGGTGGTGATGTGTGTCGGTGGGCTGGGCTTTATGGGGTATCTGGAGCTGGTCTCACACTGGTTGTATGACGCTGGGGATCCCACCATGGCCAACATCTTCATTGGGGTCTTGTCCTCCGTCATCGACAACATTCCCGTGATGTTTGCCGTGCTCTCGATGAACCCGGATATGGCGCTGGGGCAGTGGCTGCTGGTGACCCTGACCGCCGGAGTGGGCGGCAGCCTGCTCTCCATCGGCTCTGCGGCCGGGGTGGCCCTGATGGGACAGGCCCACGGCATGTATACCTTCTTTGGCCACCTGAAGTGGCTGCCTGCCATCTTGCTCGGTTATCTGGTGAGCATAGGGGCGCACCTCTGGCTCAACAGTGCCCAGTTCTGAACGTCCGGGCGCCAGTACGAAAGAGGCTTCCGTTGACGGAAGCCTCTTTCGTTTTCCTGACAGGAGGGAGGGGGATCAATCGCCTCGCTTGCCGGTCAGCAGCCAGTAACTCAGGGTTGAACCCACGCCGCAGCAGGCGATGGCGATGGCCATGGGCAGCGGCGAGTGGGGCGGATTGAGGTTGACCAGAATACCGACCAGGGCGCCGATACCAAAGCGCAGGGTGCCTGCCAGTGCCGATGCGGTGCCCGCAGATTGGGGGAAGTGGCCCATCAGGCCGGTCATGGCGTTGGCGCCCACCAGACTGATATGGCCGACAAACAGCACCACCGGAATGACGATGCCCCACAGGCCGCCGGTCTGGCTCCAGGCGTTGTAGACCAGCAGAGCGCCCGCGCAGGGCAGCACCAGCAGACCGTATTGCAGCATCCGCTCGGCGCCCACCCCTTTCACCAGTCGGCTGTTGACGAAGGTGACCACCATCATCAGCAGAATATTGAGGCCAAACAGCCAGCCGTAGTGCTCGGTCGGCACCTTGAAGTACTCGATATAGACGTAAGGGGAGCCGCTTAAGAAAGCGAACATGCCGGAGCTGGAGAGGGAGCCGCACAGCACATAACCCATGGCGCCGCGATGGGAGAGCACCCCCCAGTAGTTCTTGAGGATCTGGCCCAGATTAAGCGGCTGACGGTGCTCCGGTTTCAGGGTCTCCTGAATTTTCCACTGCATCACCAGACAGATCAGCAGGCTGATCCCCACCAGCAGCCAGAAGATCACCCGCCAGTCGGCGTGGGCGCTGATATAGCCGCCCACCACAGGGGCCACCAGCGGCGCCAGGGTCATCACCAGAATGACGAACGACATGGCGCGAGAAAACGCATCCTTCTCGAACAGATCGCGCAGCAGGGCATTGACCACCACAGAGCCCGCCGCGCCGCCCGCCGCCTGCAACATCCGATAGGCCAGCAATTCAGGCAGGGAGTCCGCCATGGCACAGCCCACCGAGGCGATGGCAAACATCACCAGCCCCGCCAGGATCACCGGCTTGCGGCCATAGCTGTCGGCCAGCGGGCCGTAGAAGAGCTGGCCGATGGCAAAGCCGCCCAAAAAGGCGCTGATGGTGAGCTGGGCGCCGTCGATGCTGGTGGCCAGATCCCGGGCGATGGCCGGAATAGCGGGCAGATACATATCCACCGCCAGCGGGGTCAGACCCGCCAGAGCACCCAGCAGGATAAACAGGAAACGGGGGGAGAGGGCGGCAGCCTGAGCTGTTGGCGATTGGGGCATAGGGTGTCCAGTTGATGCGAAACGTCGGGTTGAAAAGCGCGAAAAAAGCAGTCTATCAGTTTTGTCGCGGCGATGGATCCGGTATGGCGAGCCAGAGTCCGGGCTCGGCGGCAAAGCGCGGGGCAAACCAGTGCTGGCGCACCGCAGTGGGCATTTCGCTTGCGGCAATGGGGCGGCGACTGAGGCGGCAGGCTCCCCGAGAGAGCGCCAGCGCCGCATCCCCCTTGTACCAGCCGTCCGTGACCGGCAGTGCCGTGGTCTCCCGCAGCAATTTTACCCCCCACTGGGTCACCAGCGCCGGGCACGTTGTTTCTGCCAGCCTTGCTGCCTGCACCATGGCGGGCGGACGGGGCAGGGTGAAGGTCGCGCCGAGCAGCAGCAATCCGGCCACCGCGGCCACCCACTCAGCACGGCGCGGCAGCCAACCCGCCAGCAGCACGAGACCGAGCAGGGTGATGGGGGCCAGATGGCGGGGATTGTCGGGGTTCTGGCCAAACAGGGTCCAGAGCAGCAGGGCGAGCCAGTAGAGTGTCCAGAGTGGGGAGAGGGCGGCAGGGTGGTTTTTTGCTCTTTGCCAAAGCGGCAGTACCAGCAAAGCCGCCATCAACAGCGGCCAGAGCGGGGTGAGCTGATCGTTGAAGGTGCTCGCCCAGCTCAGCAGCCGATCGCCATGGGCCGCCGCCGTGTTGCCCCACAGGGTAAAGTGGCCGTCGGTAAAGCGGCGCCCCTCGCTGAAGTAGGCCCAGCCATCGGCCTGCCAGACAAACAGCAGGCTGATAAGCCCCACCAGCAATATGGGGAGCACAAACCTGACGCGCGTGCCCTGCTGCGCCAGCCCGAGCCACAGGGGCAGCAGCGCCAACACGAAGTAGGAGGGGCGCAGTGCCAGCATAAGGCCTAGCAGCAGACCCGCCAGCGCAATTCTGCGCTGCTGCAAGGCCAGTAGCGTCCCGAGCCAGGCGGCGAGCGCCGGCCCATCCGAAAGGCCGGAGAGGGCGAGCGTCGGGGTGAGCGGCAGTGCCAGCACCAGCAGCCAGACTGTGGCGAGCAGGCTTGGCCGTTGCCACAATCTGACCGCCAGCAAGGCGGCGAGCGGCGCCAGCAAACTGCTACCGAGCAGACTTGCCCACTGCACCGCGCGGGCCGGATCGTCCACCGCCAGATTGATCAGCCGTGCCAGCCAGATAAAGGCGGGGTAGCCCGGAAAGTGGGGGGAGAACTCCAGCACGCTAAAGTGCGTCACCCCGTGGGCGAAATTGAGGGCATCATCGGAATCGAGGGCCACCGGGAAGGCCAGCAGCCAGCCGAGCCAGGCCAGTTGCAGCAGAATAAGCAGCCAAATGGTGGTGGAGCAGGGGGAAGGCCAACGCCGATACGTTGCCTTCCCCCTCATCTCCAGCCCTTCTCCCGCAAGGGGAGAAGGGGGCAAACCGGCGTCCGGGTGCATCTATCGGTAGGCCGTGCGTAGGGTGGGTAGAGCGCAGCGAAACCCACCGTTTGTCACAGCGAGATGGCGCAATGATTGGCAGGTTGCCATCAAAGCGGTGCCAGCACGGCCATCAGCGTTTTTTCTGCATCGCTAAAGGCGGCGGCATCGGCGGGCTTGGCGCCCACCCCGAATACCCCCGGGTTGCCGATGGCATCCAGCACCTTGGCCAGCGCCTGTTCGGCCGCCTTGCGATCCCCTTCACTGAGGGAGGGGAGGATCAAATCGAGGAAGCGCTTGCTCTTGACCACCAGCACCTTGGCGGTCTGGTAGTCGCCAAGATTCTGGCTGGCCCCTTCGAGGCGGCGCTCGATCTCCGCCTTGTAGGCGCGGTTGAGCAGGGCGGCGGTGGCTGCGGCATCTTGGGCCTTGATGGCGGCGGCCAGCGGCCCTTGCAGCTCCACCTTGTGGTGCTGCTCCAGATAGGTCAGTTCGTCGGCAATCTCGCTCAAGGTGGCGCTGGCATCCTTGCCGCCAGTGGCGGCGCCCAGCAGTGCCTCGCGGGCGTCGATCAGTGGCTCCTTGCCGGCGGCGGCGTAGGAGTAAGCTTGTGCCTGCCCGCTCAGGGTCAGCAGCAGGGTGAGGGCGAGTAAACCCGGGCGAATGGTCATCCTGTTCTCCTTACTTAATGCCAAGAGGTTGGCACTCAGGCCACGCTCTGGGTTTCAATCACGGTGTTTTCGTTGCGATGGTTAAAGATGGCGTGGCGTCTGTCTACCTGTTCGACACCGACAAGCCTCACGCCACGCTCTGGGTTTCGATCACGGTGTTTTCATTGCGATGGTTAAAGATGGCGTGGCGTCGGTCCACCCCGTCGATCACCATGTCGGCAGCCATCATCCCCATCTCCATGGCGGTGTCAGTGAAGATGTAGCGGAATGTCCCCTGACGGCCGGTCATGATGAGGTTGGTGATGGGCATCAGCGCCTTGATGGCTTCGTTGCGGCGTGTCTGATAGCCGAGATCCATCAGCGGATAGGCGTATTCACTGCGCGCTTCGAAGGTCTCATCGCCAAGCTTGGCGGTATCGACGCCGAGGCTCGCCAGATCGGCGGTGACCCGACCGCGCAGATCAGAGAGCGGCGCCTGCCAGGTGGCATCCCCCGGATTGCAGGGGATCTCCAGCATCACCGAGGTCTGGCCTTGGGGAGCCATAAAGGGGCTGCGGCGGCGCGGCTCCTGCAAGCGGGTGGCCAGAATATGGGGGTCGGAGAGGTACTGCCAGGTGTTGTCCGACAGGTTCTCCTGCTTGAGCGGCATATTGACGAAGCGAAGCGACCGGTAGTGCAGATCGCACGGCAAGCCAAGATGCTGGCAGGTGAGTGGCAGCGGCAGGGTGGAGATCACCTGATCGAAGGCGGCACTCTGATCAACGTCATCTTGTTTCCAATAAACCCGTTCAATGTGGCCATCGGCCTGCTCAAGGCGGGTGATGGTGGCGCCGGTTTTGAGCTCAACGCCCTCTGCCACCAGTCGCTCCCCCAGAGTAGTGAAAATTTGGCCGAAGCCATATTTCGGGTAGCGGTATTTGCGGGCATAGGTGCGCACCGAAATGCTGCCATTACGTCTTGGCAGCAGGCGGCGCGCCACATCTTTGAGATCGATCAGACTGATGCGCTGACCGGCCCAGTCGGCGGAGAGCTTGTCCGGGTTGATGCCCCACAGCTTGCTGGTGTAGCCCTCGAAAAACTGGCGGTAGAGGGTGCGACCAAAGTGGCTCTGGATCCACTCGGCAAAGCTCGCCTTGGCAAAATCATCCGGCTTCTTGGCAAAGGGCAACAGCAGCAAGTCTTTCACCGCACCGGCCATCAGGGCGAGCGGCGCCGTCTTGAGCAAGTTGGGCAGGTTCAATGGGTAGTCATAGGTGCGCCCACCAAAGCGGATCACGCTCTTGCGCTCGGCGTGGAGCAGGTCGTCCCCCATCAGCTCGTCGATAAAGGCGAGCAGCTCGGGGTTCTTGGTGATAAAGCGGTGGCCGCCGTAGTCGAAGCGATACTCCCCATCGCGTCCCTTGAAGGTCTGGGTGGCGCACATGCCGCCGACCACCGGCTCCTGCTCGAACAGGGTGACGGCAAAACCGGCGCGGCGCAGGCGCCAGGCCGCCATCAAACCGGCGGGGCCAGCGCCCAGCACTGCAATGCTTTTCTTGTTGTTATCGCTCATGACCTATTCCGAAACTGCTTGATAGATAAGGGAACCGCGCCAAGGCGCGGCTCCCGAATGATGTTGTTACCCCGTGCCCTTGTTGCTACAGGGCGTGCGGGCTCAGCCCTTGCTGGATGCGGCGCTCACCTGCGGGCGATAGCTGCGCTGCCAGAGGGTAACGAAGATCGCCAGATAGAGGGCCCAGGTCAGCAGCTGCAAGCCAGCGGGTGAGGCATTGTAGCCAAACAGGGCGCGCAGGAAGGTACCAAATATCCCCTGATCGTCGAGAATGTGGCTGATGTCGAACACCGGCGTGGTCCAGAAGGTGATGATCTCTGCCGCTTGCAACATGTTGACGGCGGACGACAGCAGACCTGCGGCGATGATGATGATAAGCAGGCCGGTCCAGCGGAAGAAAGGAGCCAGCGCCACCTTGCGGGTGGAGCGCAGTAGTCCCCACACCAGCGCGATGGAGACCAGCAACCCCGCCAGCGCGCCCATCAGGCCGGATTGCAGATCGACCCCTTGCCCGGAGTAGAGCAGGGCGGAGAAGAAGAGCACGGTTTCAAACCCTTCGCGCATCACCGCCAGAAAGGCGAGCAGCACCAGACCAAACAGGTTGCCGCCATCGATGGCCGCATCGATACGCGCCGTCATGGCCCCCACCTGGGATTTGGCCTGCTTTTGCATCCAGATCGCCATATAGGTGAGCACCAGAGTGGCGAAGATGAGGATCCCCGCCATCAAGAGGTGGTTGTAGCGCTCGCTCTCGAACTGGCTCACCACCACCTGGAACAGGAAGGCGACCACAAGGGAGGCGATAAGGCCAAGCCCCACCCCCAGATAGATGAATTTGTTGTAGCGGCTCGCCCCCAGCTTGGCGAGGTAGGAGAGGCAGATGCCGACCAGCAGGAAGGCTTCCAGCCCCTCGCGCAGGGTAATGAGAAAACTTGCAAACATCAGGATTGAGGCTCCGTAGCGGGCGTGACGGGGAGAGGCTGCAGGGTAAGTTGCAACCGATTTAGCTGCACTATGGGTGGCTCCGGCAAGCTCGGCTCGGCGGCGCGCACCGCATCATTGACCCACTTGGGGTAGGTGCGGAAATTGAGTTTGATATCGGCCTTGAATGGCCCTTGGGCATCTGCGGGTAGTGGCCAGGCTTCATCGCGCCAGCCATCGGCCGGAATGCGGGTATCTTCCAAGAGCTTGGCGTAACGCCAGAACTTGAGCCCCACCGGCTTGCCCTCGGCATCGCCGAATACTTTTCTGAACAGTCGCGCATCTTCTGGGACTGCGCCATCCACCGGCTGGCCGCTGGCAAGCACCACCTTGCCACTTGTGTCGGTGATGGTCAGCTCCAGCCAGAGTTCACGGAAATCGGCCACCCCGGTGGGCAGGGCATGGCCTGCGCCGGTATTGGCGACCCGCACCACCAGTTGCTGGTTCTTATCTGCAGCCTGTTCGATACGGGCGGAGAGGGTAGCGCTGGAGCGCAAGAGCGCCAGACTCTCCTGCTCAAGGTTGGGATTTCGCAGCCCCACCAGCTGGTGCTGGGCGCCGGTAAAGTTGTGGCGATAGAGCCGCGCCTTCATGGTGCCGTTTTCGGTGGACTGGCCCGCCACCGGCGCGCCGCCATTGCCCGGCTCCGGGTTCATATGGCAGTCGATGCAGGTGCGCCGTTTGGCGGGATCCTCGGCCTTGGCGAAGCTGGACTTTTCCCACTCGTCCCAGGTGTTGACGATATTGGCGCCGGTGCCCGGGGCAAACTCGTTGTGGCACGACTTGCACAGGGCCGCGTCGCGGTAGAAATCCTTCTGATAGGAGGCTTTGTGGGCCGCCGGACGGGCGTTGATCTGCCGCTCGGCCAGCCAGTGCTGGAGGCTGCCGCCCGCGGCATCCTCGAACACATAGCTCTCGCGGTCTTTCAAATTCACGGTAAAGGCGCTGTTGCCGCCCGCATCTTCCACTTTTGTGATGCGATGGCAGAGCACGCAGCCGGTCCCTTCCTCCACCACAGGTTCACCCGCTTTGTGGGCGGCAATCAGCGAGGCGCCACCCTGCTCGAACATGTGGGAGCCCTTGGGCAGATCCAGCTGGCCTGTCATCACCTGCTGGGGCATATGGCAGCCCTGGCACCACTGACCGAATGCTTCCCCTTCGGTTTCGCGGGCCAGCGCCTGCACCACCTTGTAGTAGGGGTGGGAGTTGCCCATCAGTCGGTGGTTGCTCTCGCTCCAATCCTTGAACGCCTGTTGGTGGCAGTTCTGGCAGGAAGCGGAGTTGAGCCACGCCTGCGGGTGAGTGGTCGGCGCCTTGGCGGGATCCGTGCGCGGGGCATCGAGTCGCAGCCAGTTGGCGAGATAGGGGAGGTTGCCATCGGCGGTGACGAAGGCGTGTAAGTCCTCCATCATCGCTTTCACTTCCGGTTGGGGCCTCGCGGGGTCAACTGCCTCGGCGCCATCGCGGGTGTCATGGCCCATGCCGCCCTGGGTCTGCTGGGTCATGCGCAGGTATTCGCCGACAAAATCCCCCGCCACCATGTTGGTGAGGTTGGCGTGGCCG
Organism: Aeromonas sp. s12; assembly: GCF_040907925.1. NCBI lineage: Bacteria > Pseudomonadati > Pseudomonadota > Gammaproteobacteria > Aeromonadales > Aeromonadaceae > Aeromonas > Aeromonas sp. s12. The sequence continues at coordinate 137,335 of NZ_JBFOCT010000007.1, forward strand.
TTGATGGCGTTGTCGCCGCTCTTCTGGCGATGGGCCGCCATCAGATAGCGGTTGGTGAAGTTGAACCCGTCCAGATGGCAGGAGTTGCAGCTCATCCAGTTGTCCCCCGCCATGGGGAAGCGTGAGTTGGCGCCGTTGTTGCCGAGCGTGTTACCAAGGTTGAACAGCCGCTCGCCACGCTGAAGCGGCTCGGGGCGCGGATCCGTCTCTACCAGCTTGGCTAAGTGGGGTACATCCACGGTGACCCGGGCAAACGGGCCGCTGCCGCCACTATTGAGGCGGGTGAGATCCTGCCCCATGGCGTTGTGCACCAGAATATGGTCGCCATCGATCAGCAGATCTCGCGGATTCTGGCCCGGCAGGTGACGCAAGAGCTGGGTCGCCTTGGCACCCCCCTGAAACTTCTTGCGGCGGTGACGGTTGTTGTTGGACTTGCCGCTGCGGGAGAGGTCAAACACCAGCAGATCTTCCGAGCCAGCCAGGGTCAGATAGACCCGCTTGCCGTCGGCGGCGAAGCGCGCCGCGAACGGGTTGGAGACGATCTGGCTGCGGTTGCCGACGCTGGGCAGATTGATCTGCAAAAAGAGCTGCTTTCTTTCATCAACCCGCTCTTTCTCCTCATCGAGATCGATGATGGAGACGGCCGGAAAGACGGTGCTTTGAAACTGGAAGGGGTGGCTGAAGCTCCACAGAACATGAGGCAGCCAGGCCTCGCTGCCATCGGGGGAGAGGGCGATGCCGTCGAGCAGGCGCGGCAATCCCTGGGAGTCGCTCGTCGTGTCGCTATAGGTCTCGGCCAGGGTGATGAGTTTGGGCTTGGGAAGCGAAGATCCCTTGGCGCCGTGGCCAAGCTTGGCTAGACCATAGATGGCGAGCTGGCCGGTCATGGCGTGGGTGAGCAGCAGGCGATCGTCGTCGGTCAGGGCCAGTCCACGGGGAGTCTCGGCGGTTTCTGCATCCAGCTGTAGGTTGCCGGCGGTGTCGTAGGCCTGCAGGCGAGCGGATTCGAACAGCGTGACCCAGAACCACTGCCGTTTGGCATCGAAGATGACCCCGTAGGGTCTATGGCCGGTGGGGATCGCCTTTTTCAGATCGAGATCATCATCCAGCAGCAACAGGCGATCGCCGCTGTAGTCGGTGACCAGCAGAGTGCCATCATCGGCGCGGGCCAGCTGGCGCAGATCGCCCCCCAGCGGCACCTCTTTTAGGCGTTTTCCGCTATCGCGCTCAAGCAGGGTGACCGAGCCAGCGCTCAGATTGGCGGTGACGAGGCGCGGGCTTTGCCCCTCCTCATAGGCGATCATCCCGGCGCCCATCTGCTGGGCAGTGGCAAAGTGGCTGGTCAGCAGCAGGAGGAGGGCCAGCAGGGGTGACAAATATGCAGAGAACGATGACTTCAACATGGGATCAGGAGCGCCATTTCAAGATGGTCCAGCGCCAGGCGTGGCGCAGCACCAGAGGAGTTAACGCCAATGCGCTCAGCCAGTGGGCCCAGCTGGCGAGGTTGCCCGTGGCATCGCCCGGAGTGCCGTGCAGCACTAGCAGCAGGCCGCTGGCCAGACAGATCAGCAGCAGGGCTTCAATAATCCGCCCCGTGGTGCGTAAAAAGGGTTTGTTGCTGCGGTTCAACAAGCTGCGGTGGGAGAGCCAGAAGGCGCCAAACAGCAGCGGGAACAGGGTGAGCGAGAGCATCACATGGAAAAACAGATTCCAGCGTGCCAGCGACCAGAGCGGGGTCAGCGGCTCCCACAACAGCAGACCGGAGAAGAACATCAGATAGAGGGTGCCCTCGGCGGCCTGATGGTGGTAGGCCAGCCACTGCCAGAATTGTCGGGGTGAGAGAGAAAGGCTTGTCATAAAGGCTCCAGCACCCGGGCGGGGCAGCCCGGGGGGAGCAAGTTTATAACGCAGTAAGAGTAATGAAAAGTGTTATCAATTGTATTGCTGGTGAATCAAGGCTGAACAAGCACAGTGATCAAACTCGACTATTTATGCTCTGCCATCCGCTCGGTCACCGCATAGATGAGCGCGGCCAGCGAGAAGGCGAGAAACACCACCACGGACCACTTCATATCGACTTCGTTGATGATGCCATCTTCGAGAAATGCCTTGAGCACCTCCACTCCGGCGATAGTCACCAGCGAGTTGATGACGATGAGCTTGAGGGAGGCAAAGTTGATCTTGCTAAGCCAGTTGCTGCTCAGGGAGGCGCGCTGCTCTTCCGTCTGGATAAATTGCACATAGCCACAGATAGCAACCAGGATCAGCATCTGGGCCACCAGTATAAAGTCCACCAGAGTCAGCACGCCGGTAATGAGATCCAGATAGGGGATCTCGAAAATGTTTACAGAAAGCTGATAGAGCTGCATGGCAAACTTCACCATCAGCAATACCACGCAGATGAGAATGCCAATGTAGAAGGGGAACATCATCAATCTGCTGCCATTGAGCATGAAATTGAATCGACGCATGAGAACTCCGATGTTGGGAACAGGGGTAAATAGAGTGAGTATGGCGCGAGCAGCCCGCAGCGTTGCAAGGCCGTGGGGACTGATTATGCCGGGTCGCCCCCTGCTTGCGCCTATAAAAAAATAAAAAGCCATCATAAAAAATAAAACCGCATCCCGCTGTCTTATTTGTGATTTTTCCCCGCCGTAACATGCCGCTTCTCGATACTGGGGGGCGACTGCCTCCCTCCTATTTATCAGGCTCGGCCCACTCTTGTGGCCGCTTGCCAGGAGTGTTGCGATGCGTATTGGTCTGCTGTTGAGTATGGGGATGCTGGTTGCAAGCGGGGTTCAGACACAAGAGCTGGGAGCCATTCCCGGGGAATCTGGTTTTTCCGGTAGTGTGCTGGCGGGGGCCAGCGTTGGCGAGACCAAGTCCAATTTTGCCACGGGGAGTGCAGGTAGCGAGCGTATTGACGCTTTGGGTGCTGCGGCGCAGCAGCGTCACCTTGATCCGGTGATCAACGGGGATCTGCGTTACACCTTTGCCTCCACCGGTAGCCAGTTGTTCCTGGGCAACCTCATTCAGGATGCCATTCGTGGCGACGGTACCCAGCAGTTCGGGCTGCGCCAGCAACTGGGGGACAAGGGGATCGTGGCCGGTTCGCTGGTGTTCAATGCCACCCCGGTCAAGGTCTGGCGCGATCCCTTTGCTGTGGGTGTGGAACGCGAGCAGAGTGACGAGCGATCCCACGGCGCCCGTCTGGCGTGGGACAACATCTGGGGCAGTGCGCTCAGTGGCAGCATCACCAGCCGCGACGTCAAGGTGGATGGGGAGTCCAGCGGCGAGCAATATGGTCGCGCTGTGATGGGGATGCTGGATCGCAATGGCCGGGTCAACTCCGCCGAGGTCTCCTACCAGTTCCGGCTAACAGACGATCAGTTCCTCGAGCCAGCATTGCGCTATGAGAAGGCTGATCTGGTGGGCAGTGCCGAGTCTTATGTGAGCAAGGGGTTGCAGCTCACGTACGCCAAAACCTCGCCCCGCTGGTCATTTGTCAGCAACCTCTATCTGGGCAAGCAGGACTATGACGAGGCCAACCCGCTGTTTGGCCAGCGTGCCGACAGTCGCGACATGGCCATCGATGCCACCCTCTTCTGGCACCAGCTGTTTGGCATTGCGCCGCTCTCTGCGCTCCTGAGCGCCAGCTACGCCACGGCAAACTCCGGGATCGACTTTTACGATATTCGCGCCACCAGCATCACCACGGGCCTGCTCTACCGTTTCTGATCCCGGCATCCGGCAGCGAGATGAGGTGCACACAAAGGGGCTGGTCAATCCAGCTCTTTGTTTATGGGATGGCGCTCAATAGACAATTCAAGCTGTATGCAGGTTGGTCATCACATGCAGACAAGAGACGTTTTGACAGTGTAGCGTTCATCTGGGGTAGAGAGGAGGTCATGACATACAGGTTGATTTGGGAAAAAACGGCAAGAAAATCTCAAGTGTAATGCTATTTGTGTTGAGGGAAATTTAGCCTAATAGCTGAATAAGTGGACTATGTGCCTGTATAAGATAAAAACAAATGTGAGTTCAGATTTGACGAACGTCAAGGATTCATACAAAGACTCATCCTTTCTTGTAGTCTCCCAATGATTCAATCAGTTAGTATCTGTCAGATATGAAATGATAGGGTTATACCGTGAGTACAATTTCCCTTCGCAAGGCCCTCGGGGTTTTGGCTAAATCTTCTTCCTTCTCGGTCAAGACGACAACACAACGTCAGAGAGATCTGTTTGATGACCTCAAGGATTATCTCTACGTTACACCCGAAATCGAGGATGATTTTGAGAAGTGCCTCCGTTCATTGCAGCCTGGTGAGTGTGTGTTTTTATGCGGCAGCAGTGGTGATGGCAAATCTGAAATATTGTCACGTAGCTATGACCAATATAAAAACAGATATACCTTCCATCTGGATGCAACCCATAGCTTTTCGCCTCATCAATCAGCAATAGATGCGCTAAACGAACTCTTTGATCGTGCGGGTGACGGGGCTCAACCCCTGGTGGTTGGTATCAATATCGGTATGCTGGCCAACTTTGCCAAAGAAGGGGCTGAGCGGCACAGTGTGTTGCGTGGCGTGATCGAGCGTTTTTTGGATAGTGGCGAGAGAATGCAAGGGGCATATCAGTTTCTGGATTTCGAGTCCTACCCAAAATTCCGTTTTAATGATGACGCTGGCAGCTATTCAAGCTTTATGCGTCAACTGCTCAAGCGGTTAACTCAGCCAACCGATGACAATCTGTTTCATGCTATTGCCCTTGCAGATGAGCAACGCCAACGCGACATGCGCCTCATCGCCAATTTCAGGCTGTTGGCCAATGAGCACGTGCAAGAGATTATCATTACCACGCTGTTCAAAACCCGTTTGATCAAGGATCAATTCATTACGACTCGCGCCTTGCTGGATCTGTTGCATCAGCTTCTGGCCGGGGAGCATTACCTCTTTGACAACCTGTTTCTGGCTAAAGACAGTGAGCTAAGCCTGCGTCTTGCTGACTTTGATCCTGCCTTGATTCATACCCAAGCGGTAGACCAGTTTGTGCTGCGTTATGAGCTGAATCTACCGGATGAGGCGCTGGATGCCTTTATGGTCGAGCTGGCAAAACTGGGGCTCATATTCAACGAGCCTCGTGATAAAGCGGGTCAAGCCGCATCCCTTCTGCGGCTTTTTTATCTGCTTAAGGACTGCGAGCTTGGCAATAACTACCATCACCAATTCAAAGTCGATTTTGAAGAGCAGGTACTTGAACACTATGCCACTGTCTGGCTGCAGCATAGTCAGTATCTTGGGGAGGGTGGAAGCCAGCTGGCCTTGCGCAATTTCTATGTGAAAGCGCTGATCCCGGCCATTTTTGTTTATGCCAACCGCAATGCCCCTGAGTTGTCAAAGCGAGAGCTTTCTCTTGGTCAATTTGGCCAGTGTCATGTCGCGGCACCTGTCGATCTGAAAGCTGATTACAGCGCAATTCAGCGTCAGCATGTCGAGAAACACGATCATTTCAGCGCCTATCTGAAGATTGATGATCAGCCCTTGGCACCGATGGCAATCAACCTCAATCTGTTTGAGCTGATCTGCAAGCTCAACCATGGCTATCGGCCAAATAAGTACGACAAGAATGCCATCGTGTTGCTTGATGAGATGGTTGAGCAAATCCGCGCTGTCGCTAAAAAGAGCCCTGTTCTTCACTATTACGAAGGTGATCAGCATTACCGTCTTGGTTTGGATGAAGGCATGATCACTGTAGAAGGAACCAGATAGTCATGTCTCTGTATCCAATTCCTGCCGGATTAGCTCCGGTTGATAAAAACAAGCTCACCAACTACTGGCCCATTCGCAACAAAGGCAATGAGTTTGACTGGGATACCGTGACAGGTGTCGTGCTGGGGCTGTCCTTGCGCAAGCAGGTGACTGCCTATGAATTCGAGCAGTTTAAGGAGGAGTGCAAAGCCCGGTTTGCAGGCAAGCTCGACGATCCTGATTTTTGGCAGGTGCTTGAGCGAGCCTATTTTTCAAATGATGCACTCTTTCATATTTCACCGCTGTTCCTGTTGTTTAAGGCCAAAGGTAAGAAGAGTGGACAAGCCGATCTCAGCGCACCAGATACGCGGTTGTGCAAATTGTTTGCAGGTCTGTTGGGGAATTTCTTCCTGGAAGATGCGCTCGATGACAAGCTCAACTTTGTCGAGCAAGAACTGCTGTCCGTTTTGCAAGGCAGGCTGCAAAGCGGCAACCTGGTAAAAAATGAGGATGAGCAACCTTATCTACCTTTTTTGAATGCCGTATTTCGTGAAGATATTCGCTTTTTGGCTGCGCATCCCCAGTATCTGCTGCAAGCCTTGCCTGGCACACTCAAGCTGTATGCCTTTGCTTACTGTGCTCAGCTGGCACTGAATGTGACCGATTGGCAACATGAGCCCCAAAGCAAGCCTCTCTACTTTATTCTCGATTCGGAAAAGGCCAGCTCTGAACGTACATCGGTAAAGCGTTCTGGCTACAAGCTGCTGGCGGCTGCCAGCGAGCGGGTTTTCCCGCTGCTTTCCGCCCTTGACGTGCTGCAGTTGCCAGGGGATGCCAAGAAAAGACCGCTCTGGCAGGTTTATCGCGATGCCACGGCATATGCTGACCAGACTCAGTTGCTGGAAGATTTGAACAACTATCTACAGGCCTTTAGAGAGAAGCGCGGGTTACGGCCTGAGCGTCCTCTCACAAACAGCGTGGCAGAAGCCTTCGAGCAGCTCAAAGAGTTTGCACTTGAGCAATTCCGTGATGCCAATACCTCCCGTGGCGGCGTGAACAAGAAATATGTCAAAGAGCTGGAAGAGAAGCTGCTCAGTGATTTTATTCAGGCCCGGGGGGCCGCTGGCCGCACCCTGGTACTGAATCAGGATCAGCTGTTGCTGTTGACCAATCTCACCATCGGCAAGGCCGACAAGCTGCGCCTGCACGATCTGCGCAAAGGCTTCGAACAGCGCGGTTTTTATCTTGATAACCAGTCATTGCAGCAACTGGTCAGCTTCTATGAGCGCATGGGCAATGTAGAACGAATGAGTGATAGTGGAGACGCCGTATATGTCCGCAAGACCCTTTGAGCATTTTCTGGCCGAACGTTTTATCGAGTGGGTCAGTGCCGACATTGAGCCGGGCTCTCGTTACCAGTTCAAATCCCCCAGCGCAGAAAACGGTCTGGTGCTCTATCAGTCACTGGTGACCTTTGCTGCCACAAATACGCTGGCTACGGCCGATGGCATTGACCTGCCGTATATAGAGTGCAATGGCGTGCGGGTTTTACCTGTGTTGCATGGTGAGGCTCCGGGATTTACCGAAAACTACATCTCCCGTTTACGTGATCTGGTCGCAGGGCGCAGTGCAGAATTTGAAAAAGCAGCCCTGCTCATTATCCACAACAGCATGCTGGATACCCTGATCAACAGTGCGCTTGATTTGGGGGCGCCCGGTGCTGTCTGGCATCCGGATAGTCTCTCGCAGCAGCTTGGCGCGCTGATAGATGTTGGCAGCAGTAACAAGGAGCTGTCAGCCTGCCTGCTTGAAGAGCAACTGGCCCTCATCACCGAAGAGGGGGCGACCGTGTTTGGTTTTGCTCCTCTGTTCAGTGCACTTGATCAAGATGGGGAACTGAAGTTTGATGAGCTTCAGCTATTCAATGACCCGGTCATTCGGAGCTGGAGCGGCAAGAAGGCCCAGATCAGCAAGCGGCTCCAAGCAAACCGCAAGCTGCGACGCGAGATTGAAGATGCGGTTGAGCATTATGATCTCGATCAGCTCGAGAGTGTCCTGAAAGAGTTCAGCGCCAAGTTTATCCGCCAGCATTTCCAGGATGAGAGCTGGCGTGAGCTGGAATTCGAGGCCTACCTCAAAGAGATTGAAGCCAACAAAGCGCAAAAGTTGCTATTAGAAGAGGTGGCTGTTGACAGTGGTTCGCTGCAACAAAGAGCCAAAAGCCAGAGCAAGGCGGGGCAGCGCGACCTGAGCCTGCTAATCCAGCTCCCGCCGGGAGAGAAAACCCTCAACCTCTCTTTTACCTTCATCGGCAATGATCTGGACGAGAGCCAGTTCAAACTGATGCACAATGGGCCGCTAAAAAATGCGGTCACTTACTCTGTCAGCCGTGTCGGAGGTAAACGCTGCTGGGCGACGGTGACCTTGCCCGTCACAGGAGAACCCACCTTTTTTAGCCTTGAGCTTAAACGCGATAACCGCTCCGAAGAGTACAAGTTCCGCTGTCTGGTGGTAGAGCAGGGAGATTTCTATTTCGATGAGTTGCTGCACTGCTTCCGAGTGGATGCGGGCAAGAAGTGGCTGACCCTGCTGCTGGAAGAGAACAAGTTCAAGGTCAACCCAGAGCAAGACGCCATCATGCATCTGGTTGACGATGAGGGGGAAGTGGACTGCGGCACCTGTGGCTGGGTGAACTTTGATACGCTGGCCGAGCAGAGCGAACAGATCCAGTTTGAGCTGGTCAATGGCGAGCGTCGCTTACCCATCAATATTGAAGGCCCGGCCGCCGACGAGAGTATTTGCGTTCCGCTGCTGTTTGACAGAGATCGTTTCGCCAAGCTGCTCAGAGATGACCGTAATGCCGAGTATCTGCGGGCCAAAGGCAAGATCATTTTCGATAACAGCGAAAGTGGTGTGGCCGGGATCCGCCAGCAGCTGCTGAATCTCGAAGCACGGATGGTTGATGAGCGGGCCTTGTATATCGGTCTGACTGCCGATCCAATGCCACTTGCGGCGATTAGTGCCAGGTTCCCTGATTTACATGGCGCTTATGCCGCCCTGTTTGACTATCTGCAACACAAGAAAACATTGCCGAGCCTGGTGGCCTGGGGCGACAGCTATTGCGCCCTGGTGCAGCGGGTGCTGGATGCCTACGAAGTGGCATTGAGCGAGATACCGACCAATGCGGTGTTGGCGCTCGAGCACAAACAGTTGATGCGCATCGGTCTGTGCCGTCAGGATGAGTGGCAACGCCTTAGTCCGCTGCACCCCTTGGTACTTGCCTATCACCTGCAATTGGTGGCCGAAATAAAAGCCGATCGCGATGAAGATGGCGTCAGTTCTTTTGCCGAATTGCCGGAGGTTACCCGCGAGCGCCTGGTTGCATCTGGCTTGCTGCCTTTCGTCTATGACAATGACTCTGGCTACGCTCATCTGCTGCCGGTGCGGGAGAACAGCTTCTGGCTCGACGTGGTGCCACAAAAGCAGGAGAGCTACAGCTACATCAAGCGTCTGGTGCGCGACAAACTGGCCGAGTTTACCCAGGCCTATTCTCGTCTGTTCAGTGCCGGGGCCAAGAGCACCCTGATCGTCAATGCTATCAATCAGGCGAGTGCGGCAGAGCTCTTCCTCGGTTTGATCGAGCACTTCAAGCTGCACAAAGAGCAGGCGATCGCCATTCATGTGAACTTCTACGATGAGCGGTTGCAATTCAATGACTTCGACCGCTTTGCCGAAACGGCCGCTTATGACGAGCTGAAAGCCTGGCTTGGCTTGAACACCACTGCGCTGCGCGCTGAGGCCGATATGCTGATCGACCTGATCCGCTGCCGCCTGACCTACAGCAAGTTCACCCTGCCCAACGAGCGCGAGCAGTTTGCATATGCCCATCTGGCGTTCTTCCGTAACCAGGAGCCGGTAGAGTGCCATCCCATCAATACCGATGAAGCTCTGAGTGGTGTGCTGTGTGATGGCTTGATCGCCGGGGAAGCGGCCGAAACGAAAGGGGCGGCCTATTTCACCGCCTTTGGTTTGCGTGGCGTGCCCTATCAAGGGGTGCAGTCGCTGCGGGTGGCTCGCCTGCTGGGCAACCTGTGGCAACCGGCCAGCCAGAGCAATGCCCAGTATCTAGCAACCAGCCTGGGGCTGGCGGTCAGTGCTGATTTCAAGGCACTGCTGACCCGCTCTTATGACAGCGCACTGTGGACCACCATCATCGATCCCAAGGTGACTCTCGATTTCTTCACCAGTCAGCAGGATGTGGTGCTGATCCACTACTCGGATCAATACACCAGTGCGGCCGGTTATGACGCCATCACGGTGACCAAGCAGGTAGACCTCTTTAAACGCTTGCTGCAAAAAGAGGGTCATGGACAAGGGGAGACGTTGCTCTCCGAATTCAATGCCTTCAACGGCGAATGGCTGCTCAAGATGCTCACGGCCAACGACAAGGAGCGCAAAGAGAAGAACGGCATCATCGGAGCCTACAAGTTTGTCTCGGCCTTGTTGCGTCAATCCGATATCTGCTGGGTCCCCCTCTCCGTGGCCGAGATGATCCGCGTCTCCGGCAATGTTGGCCTCAAAATGAGCGACAGCGAGTTCTCCCGTCAGGTGCATGGGTATCGCAAAGGGGCCATTTCCGATGACGTGCTCTTTGTCGGCTTCAAGGGCAAGCAACTCTATTTGTTGCCTCTGGAGGTCAAGACCGGTGTCAGACCTGACTTTGCCTATGCCGGGCAACAGGCGCTGGAGCTTAAACGTTACCTGATGGAAGAAGTACTTGGCCCCAACACTCTGGCCGCACGGCTCTACCGTGGTCTCTTTATTCGCCAGGTTCTGATGCAGGTCGACAAGCTTTGCCTCTATCAGGTGATGCAGCCGGCGCAGCTTGCACCGCTGTTGACCGAGCGGGAGTGGTGGCTCAAAGGGGAATATACCCTGGCCTGCGTGCCCGACTACCCCGAAGGCTTTGTGGTCGCCCATATCGAAAACGACAGCTTCTTTGTACCTCACTACCAGATGACCGAGCGGGGCGTATTGCAGGTTGAACTGCCCTACGCCTTGCTGGGTAGCCTTATTCAGGCCTGTAGCGCCCCTGCGCTTGATGAGCTGGTGACCCTGTGCCATGTAGACAAACAATATCTGCTGGGGCCCAGAGAAGAGGTGGCGGAGCCTGAGTCTGGCTCTCAACCGCAGCCAAAAGAAGGGGGCAATCAGGCGGTGGATATGGCGCCAGTGGCACTGGCCACTGATACCCAAAACACCTATCCGGTTACCCCAGTAGCGGTGGATACCGGGCTGAGCAGCGAGCCGACAGAGCCCATGCGTATCCTGTTTGGCCACGAGGCGCTGCGGCAAACGCCGCTCTATTGGGAGCCCACCAATACCGCCCGCTTTATGAATACCAATACCGGCATCATAGGCACCATGGGCACCGGCAAAACCCAGTTTACCAAGTCGCTGATCACCCAGCTGATGCGCCAGCAAGACAACAATGTCGAGGGAGCACGGATCGGCCTGCTGATCTTCGATTACAAATCTGACTATGTGGATGATGCTTTTAGCGAGGCAAACCAGAGCAAGCGGCTGCGGTTGTATCGCCTGCCGTACAATCCGCTCTCGCTCTATGGCGATATGCCGATGCTGCCGGTGCATACCGCGACCGGGTTTGCCGAGACCCTGGCCAAAGCCTTTGGCCTCGGGCCCAAGCAGCAGCTGCGGCTGCGCAAGTTGATCCTCGATGCGTATGAGCTGGCGGGGATCAGCAGGTCTGACGCCAGCACCTGGTCAAGGCCTGCGCCAACCTTGGCCCAGGTATGGGATCTCTATCTTGAACAGGAGAAGGTAGAAGAAGACTCTCTCTATGCAGCGCTCGACTCGCTGGTCACTTACGAGATCTTTGAAACCATGCCGGATAAGGTGAGCTCCCTGTATGAGCTGCTCGATGGGGTGACGGTGATCGAGCTGGCGGGCTACTCACCCCAGATCCAGAACCTGGTGGTAGCCCTGACGCTGGATCTCTTCTATTCGCAGATGCAAAAGCGCGGCAAACCGCAAGTCAACGGCGATTATCGCCAGATCACCAAGATGATCCTGGTCGACGAGGCCGACAACTTTATGTCGCAGGACTTCCCCAGCCTGCGCAAGATCCTGAAAGAGGGGCGCGAGTATGGGGTAGGGGTGATCCTCTCAACCCAGGACTTGAGCCACTTTAAAACCGGGGAAAACAACTACGGCTCTTATATTTTGACCTGGGTGGTGCATCGCGTCGCCGAGATCAAGAATGCCGATATCAAGGCCATCTTTAATAAAGATGATAAGACCGAGCAAGAACAATTAATGGAAACCATCCGCAAACTGGATAAGCATTTTAGTCTCTATATTAATGGGGACAAGCGTATTGCTAAGATACGAGATATAGCATTTTGGGAATTGTGATTATGAATCTAATTAAAAATAAAAACAATTTAACTAAAGAAGAAGTTTTTGCTTATAAAACGTACGTCGAGAGTGTAAAGATAAATGAGGAAATCGTTACGTTGCGTGAGTGGTATGATTCTTCACCAGAGAAAAGTGTGGAGCTTGAACAATATATGCTTGAGTATAAAAATCTCGGCAGACTAGGTAAAGAATTACACAATAGGAATGTTCCTCGTGTAACAGAAAGATTTGGTGACAAGATCAGAACTCATGTTGAGGCAACATATAAACGAGGAGTTCTGGACTATGCAGCACCACTATGTGCTATAGCTTGTTGTATCAACAGGTCGAGATGTAAGTAGCATATTAATTAATGTTGTGATATGGCGGAATTTAAAGGGGGCATTATGTTGCAGTTAAATCCAATTTACTTTCCTAATGAGGTAAACATATCAAATGAATTGTTTTTGCCGATAGCTAAAGTAGCGAAATCATTTGACTGCATGTCTGGTTATTTTTCATCCAGCATGTTAAGGGAGCTTGCTAGACCACTAGCTATAATTTTCAAAAGCAATATAAAATGTAGAATGATTATTAGCCCTTATCTTTCAGATGATGATAGGAGAGCAATAATAGAAACTTATGAAAACAAAGAGAGTTTATTGAGGTATTTAATCAATGTTGTAGATTGTGATATTTCAGATTTTGAGTTGAAAACCATTTATATGCTGCAATATCTCTTACTTACTAATAAATTAGAGATAAAGTTTGCAGTGTTAAGAAGTGGCTTATTTCACACAAAGGCTTGGATTTTTCAGACTGACGATGGTCCGATAGCTCTGCATGGATCTTCAAATGCAACACTGTCTGGTTTGAGTATGAATTTTGAGCAAATCTGTGTGAGTCAGTCTGTCTCTGATGCCAATTCAAAAGTTGTTTGTGTTGAGTTGCAAGACCGTTTTGATACTTATTGGTCTGGTAATATAGAAAATACTATTGTGTTTGGATTAAATCAAAAAACTATTGATTCAATTAAAAATATAAAATCTGACAATAGTATAAAGTCAATGTCCTATGAAGAAATAGAACAAGCATTTTCAAACAAATGCAAAAATGATGATTTTTTAACCAATGTAGATGATTTTTTAACCAATGCAGATGATAGATTAATAATTCCAGATTGGTATGAATATGAAAGTGGTAATTATTCTCACCAAGGGGAGGCTCTAAATGCTTGGTTGAATTCTCCAAACCGAGGCATTCTGTCTATAGCTACAGGAGGGGGAAAAACACTAACATCCTTACTCTGCGCATCAATTAGTTTGAAAGATAGCCCTGCGTTAGTTGTTATCGCTGTTCCAACGTCACCACTGATAGAGCAATGGGCGCTAGATGTACGAAAATTCAAAATTGAACCTTTTGTAGCTAATGGTATCGGTAATCGAGCTATTTCAGTTGAGCTAAAAAGTATCGCAAGAGAGGTTAGATTATCTAATAAAGTCAAAGTGGTCATCATAACTCATGATGCATTAACAAATACCGGCGTTTTCGACGCGCTTAAAAATATAAAATGTCGTAAGTTTTTAATCGCAGATGAAGTTCATAATCTTGGGGCTGAATCATTTGTTAATACCCCCCCTACTTTTTTTGATTATGCTTTAGGATTGTCTGCAACACCTATAAGGCAATATGATGAGACTGGGAGTGAGAAATTATTAAGTTATTTTGGAGGGGTGATATATGATTTTCCTTTAGAGCGTGCTATTGGAACATGTTTAACTCCATATGAATATTATATTCACCCAGTTTATTTAAATAGTAATGAGACTGAGGAGTGGCTTGCTTTATCCGATAAAATAAAGAAAAATTATTGGAAGGCTGAGTCTGGAGATGATTCCTATACTAATCTGATGTTGATAAAGCGTAAGGCAATAATTGAATCCGCTGAAAACAAAATACTAGCACTGAAAAGCGTTATTGAAACTTACGGCATAGAATCAAAGACACTAATTTTTACCACTGATAAAAATCCAACTCAGCTAGATAATGTTAATGCTTTGATGAGAGAGCTGAATGTTAGATATCATCAAATAACTGCTGAAGAAACGCGAGATAAAAAAAATATCGCCTCTATAATTTATGATTTTTCTCAAGGTAAAACTCAAGTTATTACGTCCAAGAGAGTTCTTGATGAAGGATTCAATATCCCAGATGTTTCTATTGCATATTTTATTGCTAGTAGCAGTGTAAAGCGTCAATGGATTCAACGGATGGGACGTGTTCTTAGAAAGTCTGAAGGAAAAAGCAAGGCGATAATTCATGACTTCGTTGTTATTCCACCTGCTGGCGTTATCGATAAAACTATTATATCTATAATTGATGGTGAAATATCTAGAGTTGAAGAAATGAGTCGTTTATCACTTAATCAATTATCTGAAAAAGAAAGCTATAATGTGATCTCTGAATTGTTAAAAATTAAGGAGGCTTTATGAGTATATCCTATAAAAACATCTCTGGCATGCTTAAGGATGTCATTGATGAAAGCCCTGAAATAGATCAAAAATCGAAAGATATGCTCTATGGACTATGCCAGCAACTTTTCTTTATTGAGTCATCAGGAATTAATGATTCTGAAAAAAAGAATCAAATTAAAAACAAAATCATACATGTAAGTAGTAATATACGAAACGGGGGGGTAATAGAATGAAATTAATTAGAGCTGTTTTCAAAAACTTTAGATTATTACAGGACGTTGTATTTGACTTCTCTGTGGATAAGGAGAAGAAGCTAACAGTAATTAGAGCTGCCAATGAGTCTGGAAAAACCACGGCCGAGACAGCTTTGATATGGTGTTTATACGGCTCTGAGGTAATAGATCCTAAAAACCAATATCCTCTGCATCCAGCACAAGAAAAAAACAAGGGGATAAAGGAATTCAAAATCTCAGTGGAAGTGGAGTTCGAGACAGAAGAAATCGTTGAAAAGAAAGGGATTACGGCTGTTTTTAAACAACGATATAAGTTGGTTAGAACTTGTGTAGAAAAAATTGATCCATCTAATATTAATATCTTTAAAAGAGTGCATGAGTCTATTGATATGTACCAATGTTCGGATGGTGGTGAAAGTCGAGTGTTAGATACACAGGCTAAATTGGTAATTGAGCGAGCGTTACCAAACAATCTCCGAAGCATATACTTTACAGATGGCGATAGTGCGATGTCATTTATTGACTCATCAGCTGCACAGCAACAGAAAAAAACAAGAGTTAGGAGTGCGATAGAATCGTTGCTTGCGTTGAATAATTTGAATGAATTACATCGTATATTGAATTCAATTGTTATTGATTTCTCAAAGCAGATTGATAAAAACAATTATGGTCAGTTATTGGCGGAGGCTGAAACTGAGTGTCAACAGTGCCAAGATTGGTTGAGTGAAAATGAAGAAGAAATCAAGATGTTAGATCAGGAGATTGAATCTTTTGAGAAAGATTTATTGAAAAAAAGAAAAGAAATAGATGACCTTATATCATTAGGTGATAAAGAAAAAATCGTTCGTGATTTGGCTAGATTAACAGCTGATAAAACACGAGAAAGAAATAGTAGCGACACTGCGCTAAAATTACTGTGCTCTAGTGTTGCAAATGATAAGTTTGCTGCTGCTATGTTGGCAGGCAATGTTGATTTTGCAAATAATGCACTACTTAAAATGAAAGAAGAAAAGAGACTTCCACGTCAAAGTATTCCTGTTCTTGAAGAACTCTTAGAACGAGAAATGTGTGTTTGTGGACTACCTCTTGATCCCACTAGTCATGATTGTGCATCAAGAATTAAAACAATTAATGATACTATTACGAATAGTCAGAACAGCGATAAATTACAGAGACGTGCCACTGAGTTAATGTACTCAATTAAAAGTATAGACTTTAACTCATCAGCTAAAGCTTGGATTGATGAATATGCTAGCAATTTTACACTATATGGAAACTCTAGCTCAGCAATAAATCATATATCTGAGCAAATAAAGGAAAAGGAGAAGGAAAAAGACCTAATAGATGACTCGACGATCAAGGAACTTCGATTGTTGGAGGCATCCATAAGAGCCAACATTAAGAAAAAAAGTGAGGAGCTTGGAGGCTTGAATAAAGAGACTGAAATCAAGACATCAAGAATGAAAGACTTAAAACGAGATATAGATCTTTATTCAAAAAAGAAAACGAAAGATGATACATCTTCAGATAATTATAATTTAGCATCTTCAGTTAGAACGATATTCGAAGAGGTATTATCCAGAATCAAAGAGCAAGAGATAAAGAAAGTCAGTTTTGAAATGAATAGAATATTTCTTAAGATGATCGGTGCTTCCTCTGCTGATCCTGAATTCTATTTCATTGAATCGGCGGAGCTAACAGATGATTTTGAAATAAGAGTATATGGAAAAGGTAGACATTTATTAGACCCTGACAAGGACTTGAATGGTGCTTCAAGGCGTGCTATTACACTAGCTTTTATACTTGCATTAACAAAAGTTAGCAAAGTTGAAGCTACTAATGTAATTGATACTCCTCTTGGCATGATGTCTGGTTATGTGAAGAGGGCTGTACTAGAAAGTCTTATTAGTGAGGGGTCGCAGATTGTTCTCTTTCTTACGCACTCAGAAATACTTGGTGTTGAGGATATCATTGATAAATATGCAGGAAAAGTATTTACATTGACTAACCCAGCTCATTATCCAACTCAATTGAAATATAGACCAACAGCTGATTCCGTTCATATCATTCGCTGTGATTGCTCACACAGAGTGGTTTGCAGTGTTTGTGAAAGAAACTATGTCTGATATATTTCGAGGTGTAAAATGAGTAATATCTTTTCAAGATTCTCAATATGTCTTCCATTGGTCTATCAAGATAGAATTAAACAATTTTGCTCAACTGCAGGGAATACAACCACAAGAGATTTTGTTCCATTTAATAGACAGGTTGATTTCTGGTTTTTTTGTTTATGCTTTGGGTTCAAACGAGGCATTTCACAATCCAATGTAAAGTTTGAAACGTACGAAGCAATAAGTGCAGATATTCTAGATGAAAATAGAGTTAACTTTATGCAGTTAATTGCTATTTCGTGTGAAAACGACATAAATATTATTATTGATGAAAAAAGAATGTTTGATATTTGCGTCAGCATTGTCAATAGTTCAATACCCATAGTGCTTGATATTCTTTCGGATATTGAAGGGAAACCTTTACTTAATGTTTGTGATGCAATCGAAGATCTGATTGGGTCTTGAGTTTTGGTTGGTAAATCATTGAAAATGAGGCCGCTCGCCAAAAAAGTGAGTGGCACTCATTAAATATAAATTTTTGTTGTGGATAATAATTATATCCGCAAGGCTAACACTAGATCACGTAGGCTTCTATGATTTCTCAGTGCTGAAATACCATCCTCAACATGGGCCGCCCAGGCTTTTATCCACTCTTTATTATCCAGGTCAGGATAAATCATCTGGAGGGTGAGCTCGGTCACAGCCAGTGTTTCTCCCAGCCAGGTGATTTTGTCGAGCACTAGGTTGCCATCCAGCTTTTTATGGTCCGGGCGGTAACGAAAATCAGTTTCCACTGAACGAAAAAAAGCCAGGCGAGCTGCCACATTGGGAGTGATCCCGGTATTGGCTTTTAATCGTTTAAGCTGCTCTTCCGTTTGGCGGGTGAGCTGCATGCGATTCGGGAGCATTAACAAACCTCCTTGGCTTGCACTTGGGCAAGACTCTCTTTCCAGAAGTAGCCCTTGGTCAGCTTTGATGATTTAGTCAGCGCATCAAAGCGGATCTGATAGGCATGTGAGATATCATCAGCAAGGGTACTGGCAAAATAGCGTTCATCCACTTCTGTATCAGTCGACAGCAATATCACCTGATGACTGGCAAAGGGGAAGTAGTGGTGAATCAGCTTGTCTCTATGGTGTGAGTCAAGACGCCCCAGCGGGGTATCAATAATGACCGGCAGTTGTCGACCTGATGTTTTGGCCAACGCTTCCAGGATTGCGATGGCATAAATTTGCTTCTCACCGGCAGAGAGCGCCTTTCTATTGATGGCAATCCCCGCTTCGTCTACCAGCTCCACATCAAAGGTGTGAGGATTGATCCTGGCTTTAATCTGCAGGTCTTCTTTTCTGGCCAATTTTCGGTAGGCTACTTCAAAATTCTGCTCCAGCGTTTTAACCCGAGCTTGGGTCAATACATCGCTGTATTCATCCAGCAAACTGATGGTGTCATTGGCATATTGTACAGCACTCACAGAACTATATTGCTCTCTGGCTTTATCGTGTAATTTCTGGATCTGGCGTGCGCAATCCAGTTGGCTCATTACCGCTTGCTTGGCTTGTTCCAGCAGTGCCTTGTATTTGTGGCGCTCTTCTTGCCGTTGACTGTCCATCTCTCGCAGGGTTTGGAAGATATCCATCAGCTGCTCATCATCCGGCGCCCTTTCAATATTGCTGGCTGCTTGCTCCAGTTGATGTTCAACCTCGGCCAATTCACGACGCTGTGCATCAAATTTGCTCCAAGCCCGTTGGCAATCCTCACTGATTGCCGCGATGATGACGTGAGTCTCGCGCTCAGAGATATCAAAGAGGACTTCACCTTGCGGCTTGTTGGCCATAAAGCTGTCAAGCTGCTCTTCGATCGCCTGGGTTGTGATGGCCAGCGTCTCTTTACCTTTAAAGCCGATATTGGCTTTAAGCTGTTCGAGAAAAAGATTGAGCTCTTGGGAAAAGCTGCGAGCCCTTTTTATCTCTATTTCTCTGGCCAGCTGTTGCTGCAGTTTGGCCATGGTGTTGGGGGCCAGTGCAAAGGGGAGGGATCCATCACATTCATGGCGCAGACTCTTTTCAAGCTGTTCTTTTTCTTTTACCAGTTCAGCTACTTTCTGCTGCTCCTGATTTTTTGTCCGCGCAAATGCACCACCTTGTGCTGCCAGCATGGCTTCATATTTCTGAATATCCTGGGTAATCAGGCCAATCCTTGCCATCACCAAGTCAGCTTCAAATCGATTATGTTCGGCCTGTTTGGCAAACTGTTTTTTATTCTGCTCCAGCTCGGCCAACTTGTGCTGTTGTTGGGTGCCCAGCTCTTTGGCTCCTTGCTGCTTTAAATAGATGCCAAGGTCGGTGCGCAGTTTGGAAATTAGATCAAGGCCGAGCAGGCGGCGTACCGCGGTCTGCAGAATCTTGCCCGATTCATCTTCTGCCAATGAGGCGATTTTTTCGCCATCAAAAAAGAAGAGATCAGCAATACCGTGCGGGATTAACTCATTGAGAAAACCCTGGCACTGCTCATAGTTAAGCTCGTCCAGCTCGACCCCATTTTGCAGCAGCTTGAGTCTATCTTTTTTATTGCGACTCCAGCTGCGAATAACGGTAAATTCAGACTCAGTGCCCCCTTGATTATAGGTAAACACCAGCTCGACAGAGGCATCGCGCGGTTGTAGTGCTTTGCTGACGCCGTTATGGATCAGTGCAGTAAGTTGGTCAATATAGTCCTGATTGTGGAGCAGGTTATCAAAGGCCAGACGTCCATATAGCGCTAAACGGATGGCTGACAAAATCGACGTTTTGCCTGCGCCGTTGAGGCCACCAAACAGCACGATAGGCCTATCAACGTTCTCATTTCCACGTTTTTGTGGGGTCAGCTCTATTTCGTGGTGACCACGAAATACACGAAAGTTATGCAAGACCAACTTCTTAATGATCATTTTTTACTGCCTCACTAAACAGTGCTGCTATATCGTCGGCTTGCGCCAATTGTTTTTGCAATTCAGTAAGCGACTGTTCAATTTGTTCAACTTCTTCTTGATAGAGATCGCGCTCATTGCGCTTTTGCAATTGTGCCTGTTTCTGCTCTATGGCTTCGAGGCTGCCCCAATCTTGTTTCAGGATGGTTCCTATTTTGGCGAAGACGCCTTGGCGGCGGCTAAGCCCTTCAAGGGATATTTCGAGCTCTATCAGCTTCATCACCATCTCGGGCTCGACATCATAGCCCTGGCTTAGTTGTGCCAGCAGCTCGGCATCGCTGGCGTTGAAGCGTGACTGATCGTCGATTAGCCAGTCGAGGTCTTCGCCATACACTTCCCGATATATAGCTGGCAGTGAGTCATTCCAATCCGGTTCGTTAGGGTCAGTTAACCACTCCTGGCGAATCGCATGCAGCTCCGGTTTGGTGATCAGAGTAATGGTGTGGCCACGCAGGTTGAGGTCACGCTCCATCTCGAGCAGCTCTTTGAGCCACTCTTGGCGGTATCTCAGCCAATAAGGGCCGGGGACGTGCTTGCGCTCTGCGCTAAGCTCTTCACCCTCTTTGGCGTATTGGTAGCTCACCTTGCCGGTACGGCGCTTGTAGTTACGGTAGGTATCTTTTTGCGCAGGGTCTGTGGTCAGAGCTAGCTGATTACGAAACTTGAGCAGGGGTAGCATCCAGTCTTCGCCGTTTTGGATCAGGCTCTCCATGGCCCGGTCTTTGGTGACCACGGTACAGGTCCAGCAACCAAAGCGTGAATTACCACAAGAGGGGGTGCTGTCATCAATGACCAATGGGCACTCACCCTGACCCGAGGAGTCCATATAAAGAGTCCAGAGCGGGCGGTTATTGCCACCCCAGGGATTTTCCCATTCCTCCACATCATCCGGCGCATATTTGAAGGCGCCGCGCAGCAGTTTCCAGACATCCTCAACATCCCAAGTGTCGATAGGGGTGTAAATGAAGGCATTCGCCAGCGTGGTATGGCGGGCAAGTCGGGTTCCATCAATCTTGTGCTTGGCAATGACCTGGGCACGGGAAGCACTCTCGCTGCTGCGAGAGCCGAGCACAACGATCACCTCTTCAAACTGGCTGACCTTGTCTTTGATAAAGTCACTGACCGGGTTGATCTTCATTCGCTCGGTACACCAGCGGAAGCTGCGAGTCGGGGCAGGGTAGCCTTTGCCGAGCAGGTTTACCCAAAACGTCTCATGGGTTTTGGGTACTACAGGGTGAGAGGTAATGGGTAACGCATCGCGTTTGGCGCCCTTTTCGATTTGATCCATGGTCCGAATGATCAAATCGACGACAACAGGGGTCTCGACCAGGGTGTCAGATGAAACGACAAAGACATCTTTGTGGCGCATTGCAGGCGGTAACCCCAGCAGTGCCAGATAGACCAGCGTCAGCACAGCAGAAGAGTCTTTACCTCCGCTATAACCAATGACCCAGGGACGTTTGTCTGCGCAATAGATTCGTTGTACTTCAGCTACGTATTCTGCCAGCGGACGGCCAGCAAAGGGTTCGGTATTGATGAAATCTTCGTAATCGGCCAGATCATGGGCCTGAATCAAGGGGTTCATTGAGAGACAACCTGAGCTTCAAGTACCTTCTCCTCAGGGGTGAGGGGGAGGTTTAGTGAGGTTTTAAGGGCGTTACAGGTAAGCTGGAGCGCTGTGGTGGATTTGCTTAGCTTGCCATGCGACATGGTTCTGCGAATCCATTCCGGGTTGGTTTTGCGCCAATCAATGGTCTTGAGCTTACCAAGGTCTGCTTGCCAGGTATCAGGATGCTCGCTTATCAAAAAGCGGCCGAGCATACCGAGAGCTTGCAGGCCGACGCCGTGAGCATGGACATACTCCTGCCGGAGTTGGGCAGGTGATACTTCTTTGCGACTGGCCATCTGCCAATCCGGCATCTGGTCGTAGACCGCTTTCCAATAGAGTGCCGCCAGCTTGGCCTCTTCATCTGTGCAGCCCTCTTTAGGTCCCTTGCCCAGTAGGGCTCGGGTTGCCTGCTTGATACTACTTAAGGTGAAGAGCTTGCTGGAGAGCTGGGAGATGCTCGACTTTTCCATCTCAGTAAGCCCGACGAAGGGCTCCATGCTGGTAGCCAGATGGCGAGCAAGCTCAGAGCCTTGATCTCTATGGTCATAGAGCGTTGACAGTGACGGACTGGGTTTGACCGCGTACTTGTTGAGATCAGCAAACATTTGCTGGCTTCGGGTTAACCCTTCATCGACAAAGAACAAGACAGGGATGTTGTCCTGACCCAGTTCGGGGCGCTCTACCAACGCCTCTTCGATAGCTTTACGGCGGTGCTGACCATCGTTGATCAGGATCTGTGCATCCATGGGCACTCGTAAAGTGCCCAGGTTGTTGGAGCCGGGGTGTTCAGCAAACTCGACGTCAACAGCAATTGACGCAGTCAAGGCAGAGAATACGTAATCCTTGGGATTCTCCAAGAGGTATCGCACCATTTCCGGGATCCGGGATTTGTTCAATGTGCGTTGCGCCCGCAATTCAGGGGGGACTTCGCTCTCATCGAAGTTGAAAATTTTGGGGATGATGCGCATCGGGCAGGTCGCGATATAGAAGGGGCGACCGGCTTGTATCCCACGCACTGCGGGGAATGAGTAGCAGTAGTCAGCGTCGAAGTGGTTCATGATGATGCTCCTGGCTAGTCCTGCTTCAAGTCTAGATTTACGTCAAAATTAACGTAATCACATGTTGTTATAAGACTGTGGATTAGGTTTTAGCGAGGAATAAGTGGTTTTTACGTTATTTTGGGGCGCTGATTTTACTCTTTTACGCTACAAATACGAAAGCCTGAAATTCGCCTTTTTTGCTCTTTGAGAGCTGATTCATATTGTTGGCGACTCAAGTGATGCTCTGTTTCCAGGTCCATCCCAAGCAGTTTGCTCAATCTTTGCTCCAGTGCTCGTTGTGCCTTGAAGCTCGGATCATCCGGTGCCATCAGATAGCTTTTGTTGAGCAGCGGTGGCCGGGTCTGCTCATTGATGTAGTCAAAGAAGTCGACCTCCTGCTCGGCCATCTTGATCTTGACCCGCTCCACCAGATGGGGGATGGGGTTGCTGAAGTCGTCATACCCCATCAGGCTCACCTTGCCGGAGCGGATGTGCAGCTTGATCACGTCGATATCGGTCAAGTCACCGTAGAGCTGGCAAGCCGCGCCGAGGTAGACACGCAGCAGAGGCGGTAATTGCGCAACAAAGCATTTGTGAAGCAGCAGTGAATGGCTGGGATAGAGCAGGCTGTTAGGTAGCTGTTGATGGGCCAGCTCGCAGGCCTGGTTGATGAGGGCGATATCCGCAATCTGGTAGAGCAGTGCTTTGGCTGCCTGTTGTGCTTGCGGGTTGCCCCCGAAAAAGGCTTTGATATCCCGCTGCAGCTCGCTGGGGTACTGGGTATAGGCTTGGCGTTTGCCAAACAGGTTGAGTGCCAGGTAAACCAGCAAATCTTGCTGCCGCTCCAGCTCGGCCTGCTTTAACTGGGCAAGGTCAAAATGCTGGCCAAGCAGGGTCATGGCTTTGCGATGGCTGCCTGCTATCTCTTTTAACTCGTCGCTTTGTTCAAATTCGTCATTGGCCGGGATTCGGCCAAGGGTCAGCGCCCGCTGCCAGAAGGCTTCAAACAGCGGTTGATGGCGAGTGATCAACAGTGCTGCTGCGGCCTGATGGTTGGGGGTGGGCGAGGTCAGCTGCTGCCAGCTGTGGCTTCGGCGTTGACGCTGTGCCAAAAATCGTTGCTCTTCGAGCTTGTCTTTGAACACGTAAAAGATGCCGGGCCCAACGGCGATGGCATTTTCATCCAGTGTTTTGTCTATGTAGTGCTTGAGCTCGCTTTGGTTGTAGTAGTGCTGAAAGGTGTTGCGCGAGGTGATGACGCCATCTTTATAAGGGGTGAACTGGGCAATAAAGCTGTCGTTGGCCAGCATGGCCGAGACGACCAGCAGGGTTTGGGTCAGCTCCCAGGCGCCGAGCAGTGCCTCCATTCGCTCATCTTGATCCTCAATCACGTTGATCACAAAACCGAGATTGACCAGATGGGAGACCACCTTCTCGCCATCCGGGCGAAAGTTCGGGTCCCAGCCCAGCGCATCAATACCGTGTGCTTCCAGTTCCCGCAGGTCATCCCCTCGGCCGCAACCGTAATCAAACAGCGCATAGTCGCCGTTGAGATAACCATGGCGTGCCAGCATCTTCATGGGGGCCGAGAGTTCATGGCGAACCAACGCGGTTTTATGGCGATCAATTTGTGGGCCCCCCTCTTCGGGCGGCAGGGCGGAGATGCGAAACAGGCGCCCATCAACCAGTTGGTAGCCATGTCTTGCAATAAGCCGCTCCCACGATGCTTTGAAGCCAATCATGCGGGGATGATCGTAAAGTCCCGCCAACTCCCCCTCTTCGGTGATCTGGCGACAGATCTCTGCCTGTGGGTGATCGGGGGTCAGCATGCACTCTTTGCGATGCAGAATGGGGGGATTGTCTTGGCTGTCGTAGCAGGTAACGGTATGGCTCAGTTTGGCCAGGTCAACGGTCACGCTTTGCTTGATACTGGGGTAGGCCTCTTCGAAGAAGGTGGGGTAGCTGAGCAGGGAGAGCCGAAAATCCTGCTTTGCCAACTTGACCAGATCCCATTCACACTCCGGCAGTTTGAGCGCTTGTGCCACCGCACAGACAAAACGGTAGAGCTGTGGGCTAGTCGTGGCCAGGGTTTCTTTGTGCAGATAGACCACGTCGGGCAGCACTTTTTTGTATGGCAGGGCAGCGACCAGTTGCGTGAAGCGCTCGGGGGTCAGCATCAGCACATTCCTTTGAGTTGGGTGAGTGTCAGCCGCTTGGGCATTCGTCTTCCATGGTGAGTGGTGAGTTCGACCAAGGCGCGGTTTTGTTCGGGCCCATAGCTGATGTGCAGTGGCCGGTCCGGGCCATAGAGATAGAGACGATCAAAGGGGGTGTGTTGTGCCAGCCAAAGGGCTACTTGATAGCTGTTTTTCCCTGGGTATATCAGATCCACCGCGGCCCCTTGCCGAGGACAGACAAGTCTTCCTCGCTGATTGAGTTCACAGGCCGCATGTTGATCCAGTGTGGGGGCTATACCGGGGGAGGCGTTGGAAAGAATAGCTTTGCGCAGTGTTACCCCACAAAACCCATAGGTCAGCAATGGGTGACCAAATGTTTCTACCAGCGGATCGAGAATATGCGTTGCCAGTTCACGGTAGGCCAGCCAGCTCTCGCTTTGTTCAGGCAAGTTTGGGCATTGGATGCGTTGCCAAGTTTCACCACAGTGAAACAGCATCTCGAAGGTGAAATGTTGGCTGCAGGATTCCTTTATATCTATGGAGATGCCCCCTAACAGCTATCACAAATGGAAATGAACATGCCACGTTAGGCTGGGAAACCACATTCTGCCTTGACGGTATTATCTGCGGGGTTCCTAGCCAGAAAGCAAAAATTAGCACGCGGTGAGCTTTTCCTGCTATGCCCTTTTGTTGGTGGAAGCATTGGAACTGTGAGTGTGCGTGTGATTCATGCATCTGTGGATGAGGACTTGCGCTGGTTCAAAGGTGGTGCGCTATAATGACTGTATATAAATACAGGTATTTTGCCATGAAGCTGTTAACCCCAGACCCATCACCCGCCGAGGTGACCATCCCGCTGTTCTTGCACCGCGCCTCTTGCGGCTTTCCCAGCCCAGCCAGCGACTATCTGGAAGGGAAGTTGGACCTCAACACCCACTGCGTGGCCCACCCTGCAGCAACCTTCTATCTGCGTGCCGAGGGGGAGAGCATGACCGGGGTCGGCATCTTTCCCGGTGACTTGCTGGTGGTCGATAAGAGCCTCACCCCGCGCCATGGTGATGTGGTGATTGCACTACTCGATGGCGGCTTCACGGTAAAGACCTTACAGCTCAAGCCGAGGTTGCGGCTGTTGCCAGCCAATCCGGCGTTCGCGCCTATCGACCCTTGTATGAGCCTCTCCCTGGAACTGTTCGGAGTGGTCACCCATGTGATTGGCAATCTGAGGCAGCGTGATGGCTATAGCGCTCGTTGATGTAAACAACTTCTACGCCAGCTGTGAGCGGTTGTTTCGCCCTGAGCTGCGTGGCCGCCCGATCGTGGTGCTCTC